>NZ_BDHF01000122.1:0-3294 GCF_054786115.1 Treponema sp. R80B11-R83G3
TGCTTTAAGAATCAGATTCTAAATCTTATTGGCGCAAGTGAAGGAACCTACAGCCATGCGGACGGTTATTATTCCATTGTCGTGTTATTTATGCCTGAGGGATAAAGACTGGTGGGACGGGACAGGCAGAAATTTATGAATTCAATAACGCCGATGGAAAATATAAATTAGTTCTCATAAATAACAGGGTCACAGGTTTGATTTTTGAAAATGACAACAGGCAAAATCCAACTGCTGGGAGGGTGCTATATAAAAATGAAGCTGAATTTAACAAAGATGTTAAAGATATTATAACTTTGGCTCAATCTATGGGAGCTTACCTGCACCATGACAGAACCGCAGGCGAGATGAATCATATACATTACAGGGTTGAATCGAATGGCGCATTTGGAACGGATTTTAATGTTTATACTTATTTAACAGACAGACTTAAGAACAATTACGGTTATTATTCGATAATGATTATTTCTGACATGGATTCTGCTCTCCTCCTTATGCCGCCGCCTCCGATGGGTGATCGGGGTAGCAATTTACATTGAATAGATCCGCATTAGACTACTTAAACGTTATCATTGTATCGGCGGCATTACGTGGCGAAGGGCTGGTAACCGCATCTGGGACAATCATGCCCACGCGAACCAATAAGACGGCACTGTGATCGGGGGGAAGGTCAAGCTCATCCTTCAGGTTCTGGTTCAGATTTTCAATAGGACCAAGATATATCCGTGCGCCATAACCCAGAGCCAGCGCCGTCAGATTGATGCTTTGCGCCGCAACCGAGCAGTCAATTATTTGGACATAGTTAGTTTTACCATCACCTTTGGCAGAAACAACTATAAGTACATTGCCATTTGCCGTTTCACGCAGTATTTTCTGCGCCAGTTCCGCGTCTTGCACCACAGTAAAATGCCAAGACTGCCGGTTTCCTGTGCTGGGGGCGCGAACAGCAGCTTGCAGGATTCTATCCAAATCCGCCTTAGGTATTTCACCGGCAGTAAAAGCGTCTCTCGGCGTTGCAGAGTTATTGGTAATTACCTCAAGGGGAATCAAAGAGGAAGCGCTGGTCTGCTGGTTGGACGCAGAATCCCTTGAATGTCCGGTACACGCAGAAAATGCACACGCAAATACAGACACAAACACGACAAAAAGAATTGATTTTTTCATAAAATACCTCTTAATTTGTGTTATACAAGAAATAAATTATTTTTACAAGTTTAAATGTCATACCTCCCCTTACTTAAACAAAAGTTTAACTTGATTTTATGGAACGTTTATGGTCATTCAATGTTAGTAAAACTATCCTTCGATTATGATGAAACATCAGTATTTATTTTTCGGTATAGCCTTGAGTATGTGTATGTATGTTACAGGCTTATTGGAAGCTCAGAACAACCAAATTGTCAAAGAGCTTACCATTGATGATGCGGTTAGAATTGCACTGGAAAAGAATCTTACCCTTCAACAAACTGCCATTGACTTGGGCGGAAGAAAACGCGCGTCTGACAGATCGTGGAATAGCCTTATACCGTCAATAGGAGCGGGAGCAATGGTAAGCCATCCCACGTCAATTACCGATTCTCTTCCGCAGGGGCAGGATTCCTGGACGCCGGGTTTTCAGGTATCGGCGTCGTTAACCCTTTCTGTTTCAATCATTGATAACATTAAAAAGGCAAAGTCTGACTACGAGGTGGGAGTAATCGGTTACGAACAGGCAAGACAGGAACTTGAAATACAGGTGCGTAAACTCTTTTACCAGATTATCCTCTTAAACGCCAACAGGGAACTTGCGGCTCTCAGCCTTGAAAACGCGCAAGCCCGTTATGAGCAAAGCGTCTCCCTTGCCCGTGTCGGGCAAGCCACCCGGCTTGACGAAATGTCTGCGCGGGTAGATATGGAAAACAAAAAGCCCGCCCTCCGAAACGCGCAGACGGCTTATGAAAACGTAATGGATTCATTTAAGGCTTTATTGGGTATGCCTGTGAAAATCAAGAGCCAATTTTATCTGCTGGTTGCCGGAATTATTATTCTTCCCGTTCTGGCTTTTACCGTGAACTCGATTTATATGCGCTATATTTCCACTTATGGAAAGTACAGGGAAGAATTTGAAGAACTTCTGCGCCTGAGGGAACTCGCAGGATTGCCCGCTCCCCCGATTTTTCCTCGCCTTGTGCCGTTTTTATTTTTGATAATCGTTATATTATTTGTCATAATCGTGTCTCTGATAATCGCGCGTTCAATTACCAGGTCGGTAGCTCTGCTTGAAGATTCCACAAGGCGTATTGCCAATGGCGAATTGGAACTGGCGGTCGATATAAAAGGAAGCAATGAAATTACCTCCCTCACCAATTCGCTCAATATAATGCGTAACAGCCTGAAGGAAGAAGAGCGCAAGCGTTACTTGTTTATTATGGGTATTACGCACGACCTTAAAACGCCGCTTGCGCTGATAAAGGCGAATGTCGAGGCTATAGAGGATGGGATTGCGGACAACCCCGATGATCAAAAACATTCCCTTCATATTATCAACAATAAAGTAGATGAACTGGAAGGGATGATCAATAATCTTCTTGATTTTGTAAAAATGGATTCAGCCGAAGCAGAAAAGAATGTGCAGATGACGAATCTTAAATCGTTTCTTTCTTCATTCATTGAACGTATTACCATTGACGCTGAATTATTGCGGCATAAGGTTGAAGCAAATGTCAATCTTCCAGACTCGCTCGTCGTTAAGATGGACAGCCTTCTTATACAGCGGGCGTTGGATAATATCGTGAACAATTTTATCCGTTATACGCAGGATGGTTCCTGCCTTTTCATTAATGCCGAATTTTCCGCCGGGCAGATCAAGCTAACCATATCAGATAACGGAAATGGCATAAATCAAAAAGACCTGCCTTATATTTTTGATTTGTTTTACCGTGGAAGCGCGTCAAGGGGGGAACAGGGTATGGGCATGGGGCTTGCGGTGGCAAAATCAATCTTTGATTCCCACGGCTGGTCAATTTCGGCTACAGCGGAAAAAGACAAGGGCAGTTGCTTTACTATTATCATTCCTAAGGCTGAGGCATTATGAAATACACCGGTATTCAATTAATGGAAAGCGCCCCTGTATCAAAAGCCATTATACGGCTTGCCCTGCCGATGATGGCGGCTATGCTTGCCCAATCAATTTACAACATGACGGATATGTTTTTTATAGGGCAAACCGGAGACCCCAATTTGGTTGCGGCAATTTCGCTGGTCTTTCCTGTTTTTATGCTTTCGCAGGCTCTTGGTAACGTGTTCGCCGTAGGT
>NZ_BDHF01000123.1:0-3232 GCF_054786115.1 Treponema sp. R80B11-R83G3
GGGGCAGATTATGCACGCCGCCTAAGGCGTGCGGATGAACCAAATCTAAACGCCCCGACGCCGAACAGCGTACCTCAGATGAATAAAATGAGGCTTGCTTTAGCTCTCCGGGCGCTACTGCCTCACCTAAAGGTTCGGCGCATTTATACAACATGGGGATTTTATTTAGCGCCACGCTGTGCCGCATTATCCATCTACACGCCTTCGGCGTGCATGCTTGAGCGCCGTCCGCGCCGCGGTCAGAGCGAGGTATGTAACAATTTTTAGAAAGGTAATTAATAGCCATTAAAACCCTTCACTTGCAATTGTCTGCACTTTGAATAATTTTTGTAATAGCGGATTAGTAACGGGTTTTGGGTAGGGAATTGGGTATTTATAGCCACTTTTTGTTTCATTAAGACTATTTTGCGGTTTTTAGGGGAGTTTGTCAAGTGGGATTTAGGGGGAAATATGCCAACACATATTGCGTTGGAGGACTGGTTTTCCCCTTAATTTTTGGTTATTATATAAAAGTGAGGGTTTTCAAAAACACATGGTTCAATCGTTTTGCTAACAAGGAAGGCATAACAGATAGTGAATTACTAGAAATTGTCGAGCAACTTGAGGCAAACCAAGTGGATGCGAATTTGGGTGGCGGTGTATATAAGGTACGAGTAGCCAGACAAGGCGAAGGGAAATCGGGCGGACATCGTGTTATAGTGTATTTTAGGAATGAGTACCGCACGTTTTTTGTTTATGGTTTTTCCAAGAATGACATGGACAACATAAGCGGGAAAGACTTGAAAAGGTTTAAGGAAGACGCAAAGGATGATTTTAAATTAACCGAAAGCGAGATAAAAGCATGGTTAGACCGTGGAACTTTGACTGAAATTACTGAAGGATGATTTTCATCGCGTTGCGATGAATTCGATTAACGACCGCTCATGCGGTTTAAAAAGAGGAAATAAAATGAAATACGAAAGCGACATAGCGAAAATGATCCACGAGAGCGCAACTGAAAAATTCCATATTGGCGCTATTACAGAAGCCAGAATGCGTGAATATGATGAAATGTGCCTTACACCAGAAACCTCAAAGAACAATGACGCACATGAAACTGTAAACATAAAACACGCCGATCTTGTAACCGCATAGCCGAAAAAAGATAAATAAGGAGGCAAAAATGTTGTTACAACTCATTGTAGGCATTTCCCTAGTATTAATAAGTATTTGTCTTTTTATGCTTGGTAGGCAAATCAGAAAGCATCAATAATTCAACAAAAAATTGAATGTGCTTATTAGCGGTACAAGATGTATGCCCAATAAATCCTTGAGTACAGGGCAATCCGGCGTAGCCGGATTGCTTGGGAGTTTTGCCAAAGAGAAAACTACTGTTTTTATTGAATTTTTTTTTTGGTAAGGCTATATGCTTTTTTATTGTTTTTTGTGTTTGGCAAAACTCCTAAGCTAAAAAAGCCGTAGGCTTTTTTAGCCCTGCGCATGGCAAAAACATCTTCTGTGGGTTCCCCGCCGTAGAGACTTTGGAATAAAACAAAGAAAATTCAGAGAATAAAAGTTCAGCGACAAACCCTAGATAAAGCTTTCTACCCACGCTGTTTAGTCGCTGGAAAGGCTCGAAGGCACGGCCAAATAAACGCACGGCGTAGCCGTGTAGATCAATAATGCCGCACGCTGAGAGCACCAATAAATGCCGCAGTCCCCAATAAAAGCAAGGCCGCCTTTAGGTGGCCGATAGTGCGACGTTCTCCCAGAGTTTTTGCCACCCGCAGCCTAGAGTTTTGCCAAACACAAGACATTATCAAGAAGCATGGAGTCTAACCAAAGTAAAAAACGCGACGAAAATAGTAGTTTGCTATTTGGCAAAACTCCTAAGCAATCCGGCAATGCCGGATTGTACTGTACTAAATAAATTCTTTGGGCATACATCGTGTGTGGAGAGGTCAAATAAAATCCCCATTTACAAAAAACGCTTCAGACCGAGCGCCATTAGCGTTGGGTCGGAAAACGCCCCCGTGCCTTTTTCACTGTTTGCTAATTTCATACCCAACCCTATCGCATAATCCCCGATTTTCAGTCATTTTTGCCCGTTTAGGCAGACATTTTCCACAAAAGTAACAATTTTTGCTTGCGTTTTCATTCTAAAACTGATAATATAGATTCAATGAGCCGAAATTTCGCAGCACTTATGGCAAAAAATTTTTCACATAACAAAAGGAAGGCTTTATTATCCAAACCATATAGACATGTTCAGGAGTTACATTAAATAGGAGAAACAAAATGAACACTTCAACTAAGGATAAAAAAGGGATTAGGGTAAGTATACAAGTAAAAACATCGGGCATAGCAGTTGTTTTTGTGCTTTTGACGGTCATAGCGCTAGCAATTTTTAGCGTTACTTCCATGCAAGACATAAGCCTTAGAACCGCCCTATTAATGGGAAAAGAAAAAATAAAAGGCGACATAGAAACTTTTAAATTAATGGTAACACAAGAGTATGGAGAATTACACTTTCAAAACGGGGAATTGATCGATCAACAGGGTAATTCGCTTAAATATCAATATGAAATTGTTGATAAAGTATCTGCAACGCTTAATATTGTGGCTACCGTTTTTATCAAGGAAAAAGATGATTACCGCAGAATAACAACCAGCATCAAAGGAGCTGATGGGAAACGTGCAGTAGATACTTTTTTGGACTCGAAAGGCGCGGCATATTCTAGTGTTCAATCCGGTAAAGAATATATCGGAAACGCGGTTGTTCTTGGTAAAAATTACCTCGCCGCATATTATCCGTTATTTCAATCAAATACTGCTGAAGTCATCGGCATTTTATTTATCGGTATAGAAATGTCGTCAATAGAAAATACTATCTCGCAGGAAAGCAGCGATGAAATAAAGGAAATCGGCATAATTGCGGCAGTAACTTTATTGGTTTCAATTCTTTTAATTTCATTAATCAATAAAATTATTGTAGTAAAACCAATATTATCCGTAGTAGAAACGCTTAAAGACATATCAGAAGGTGAAGGGGATTTAACTAGGGAAATTGCCATTAAATCCAACGATGAAATCGGCGATCTGTCCTTCTACTTCAATAAAACATTGGAAAAAATTAAACATCTCATTATTGTCATCAAGAAAGAAGCTAATAAACTGTCAGATATTGGCAATAATCTTGCCAGCAATATGACTGAAACCGCAGCGGCGATAAATCAAATCCCCGCCAATATAC
>NZ_BDHF01000124.1:0-3767 GCF_054786115.1 Treponema sp. R80B11-R83G3
CTCTTCATTCTTTGTGCCGGTCTCTCAGACCATTCACTAGCGCGAACTGTAGCCTTCCCCTGTCGATTCCTCTTCTTCAGGTTATATCATATTTCCCTTGTTTTCTTTTTATCATTCCTTTGTGTGAATCTTTACTAAAATAATTTAATATTCCCGAACAACCCGCGAACCAGCGCCTTCCCCGCCGCCCTGCCAATCTGCGTCATCGCGCTTGAGAGCGCCTTGTTTGCTGGACTGCTTGTTTTCCTTGTGCTTGTTGTTTTTGGCGTTTTTACCGGCTGAGCTTGCCGCGTTGTAACGGGCTGCTGTTTCTGCTGTTTCTGTTGCTGCGCCTGCGCCTGTTTTTTTTGCTCCTGCAATACTTCATACGCGGATTCTCGGTCTATCGCGTTGCTGTACTTTGAATAAAGCGGGCAGTTCTTAATAATGCCGCTTATGCGCTCCGGTTCCGCTGAGCCTATAAAACTCTTTGGCGGAAGCATAAAAGCGCGTTGTACGATCTTTGGAGCGCCTTTTTCGTCAAGTACTGATATTAGCGCTTCGCCTGTTGAAAGTTCGCCTAAAACTTTTTCACTTGAAAACTCCGGGTTGGAGCGGAATGAAGCGGCGGCGGCTTTTAACGCCTTTTGATCATTTGGCGTATATGCGCGTAACGCGTGTTGAATCTTATTGCCCAACTGTGATAATACGCTATCGGGAATATCGGACGGCGATTGCGTAATAAAGTAAATGCCGACTCCTTTGGAACGGATAAGGCGAACAACCTGCTCTATTTTTTGCAGAAGGGCTTTTGGCGCTTCGTTAAACAAAATGTGCGCCTCATCAAAAAAGAAAACTATCTTTGGCTTATCAAGATCGCCTACCTCCGGCATCATCTCGTAGAGGCCTGAAAGCATCCACAATAAAAATGTCGAATAAAGCAACGGACTTTGAAAAAGTTTTACGCAGTCCAAAATATTGATAAAGCCGCGCCCTGAATCGTCACATCCAAGCCAATCGCGCAGATCTAGAGCAGGCTCTCCAAAGAAAATATCACCTCCGCTTGAGGCCAGCGTTAAAAGATTTCGTTGAATTGTGCCAACGCTTTGCGTCGAGATATTGCCGTATGTTGACGACAATTCTTTCGCGTTATCGCCGGCAAACTGAACCATCGCCCGCAGATCTTTTAAATCGATCAATAATAAACCGTTGTCGTCGGCTATCTTGAAAATTATCTGTAAAATGCCGCTCTGCGTTTCATTAAGACCGAGTATACGCGCAAGAAGAAGCGGCCCCATATCGGATATTGTCGCGCGCGCAGGAATGCCGTTTTTACCGTAAACGTCAAAAAAACGCGTGGGATAATCCGTATACGCGAAATCACCGATGTTCATGCTCTTTACGCGTTCTTCAACATTTTTATTTGACTCACCTTTCTTACAGAGGCCCGAAACATCCCCTTTAATGTCCGCCAAAAAAACAGAAATGCCTATGTCGCTTAACGCTTCCGATAAAACTTTTATGGACACGGTTTTGCCTGTGCCTGTGGCTCCCGCGATAAGCCCGTGCCTGTTTACCATTTTAGAAAGCATATAAACAGGCTCTTTGCCGGTCGCAATCCACAATTTATTTTTATCAGCTGTCGATTTACCGTCCACGCTTGGAGCGGCAGTCAAATCCGGCTGCTTAACCGGGGAAATATCCAATTTTACGCCGCAGTGTTCACAGAACTTTGGAGCGGAACCTCCCGTATAATTCAAAGCGCCGCCGCATGCCGGACATTTATTATTTGCAATTTCATTCGTCATTAAATTTTTCTCCTGTTATCTATTTTACCAAACAATGGACGATTCTTGCAATTAACCGTGATGTTTCATATTAAATCTGTCTGAGTTTTTAACAAATAATTCTACCAGTATTGGATCAAACTGCGTCCCGCTGCTGTTCATGATAATCCGCACCGCTTCTTCATGGGGGAAGGCGTCTTTATACGGGCGGACTGACGTAAGCGCGTCGTAAACGTCGGCAATAGCCATTATGCGGCCTAACAACGGTATTTCGTCTCCCTTAAGCCCGCGTGGATAACCAGTGCCGTCCCATTTTTCATGATGGCTGGCTGCAAAAATTTTCGCGTATTTAAGAAAGTCGCTTTCCTTTGCAAGAACTTCAATTTTTTCGATTATACGCTCGCCAAAAGCCGCGTGTTTTTTCATTTCTTCAAATTCCTCTTTGTCAAGTTTTCCTTTCTTCTTTAGGATAATGTCATCAATGGATATTTTGCCTACATCATGAAGCTGGCAAGACTGGAGCAACAGGTCGATGTCCCATCCCTTTATTTCTTCAGCGTATATGCCGCTCTTTTCTATTTCTTCCAGCATGATTTTTATTCCACGTTGAGTGCGCTCTATGTGTCCGCCTGTAATGTCATCTCTGCATTCTACCAATTCCGCCATTGTTTTTAAAAGGGCGTTTTGCAGTTCCATCACGCTTTGCGTTTTTTCTTCTACCATTCTTTGCAAATTTTCATTGAAGTATTGAAGCTCTTTCTTCTGGGCCTCCACAAGAAGGTGCACTTCAATTCGCTTAAGAAGCAGAGCCGGACGGAACGGCTTTGTGATATAATCAATAGCGCCCATGGATAACCCGGTGATTTCATCGTCCGCTTCTGCTTTTCCCGTAAGAAAAATTACCGGAATATCTTTTGTTTCCTGTTTCGACTTAAGTATCTTAATCGCTTCGTAACCGTTCACTTGAGGCATTTCAATATCAAGCAGGATCATATCTGGCTTATTATTTTCCAGAAGGTCGAACATTTTTTCCGCAGATGGGGCCGTAGCGACGGTGTATTTTTCAGATAAAACATTTTTGCCTATTCTAAGATTCGACGGATTATCGTCTACTAAAATAATCAAAATTTTCTTGTTATCCATATTCATTTCCCCTTGGTTATTTGCGAAATTAGTTCTTCAAGGATTCTTTCTGCATTGTCAAATTCCGTCATCAGCACTTCATCGGAAATTTTTTCAAGAGCGTTTTTAACGTCGGAATCCGCGTCTTGCCGCTTTATAAGTTCTTCCAATAACTTGTCTATATCATCGACTTTTTTAGTTTTCAGCGCCGCGTCAAGTTCGCGCAGAAGGGGGATAAAAACGGCAAATTCGTTTTTAGAAGATTTAAGAGCCTCATTCGCGTTATGCGCAACATACGCTTCCGTTACGGTAAGGATATTTCCCGCCAATTCCGCCAACTGTCCGGTAAAAGCCGGTAACTGCTTTTCGATAACAGACAAATCCGCAGCCTTGCCGGCGGCTTCAAGTTCCTTAGCCATAGCCGAAACTTCCGTGGCGCCGATTGAGGCGCAAGCGCTTTTCAGCGCGTGAACATTAATAATAAACGCCGGTAAATCGCCTTCCTGCGGAACTGTTTTCAACATGGATAACCTTTTTTCAACGTCTTTACAAAATATGGACAGTACGTCAATATAGCCCGCTTCCTTACCGCCTGTCATGGCGAGCCCTTTTGCCGTATTAACGCCTGGAATATCAAGTAATTTCTCATTGTTAATTGCTAATTTCTCATTGCCAATTGCTAATTTCTCATTGCCAATTGCTAATTTCTCATTGCTAATCGCCAATTGCTCATTGCTAATTGCTAATTGCTCATTGCTAATCGCCCTCTTCTCTTCCGGTATCCAGCGATCAAGAATTTCATCCAGTTTGGAAACATCTATAGGTTTTGAAAGAAAATCATTAAAACCTTTTTCAATAAACATTTCACGCATTCCAACA
>NZ_BDHF01000125.1:0-3170 GCF_054786115.1 Treponema sp. R80B11-R83G3
AACACGCAACCCGCAACACGCAACTCGCAACACGCAACACGCAACACGCAACACGCAACACGCAACACGCAACACGCAATTATATCAACTATGTAAAAATCGTGTCAACTATCTAATAGTATTTATTCAATCAACCACATTACATTATTCCCTCTTTGGAAAAACGCCTAGCGACCTTTGGTCGCACGACCGCAGGTCGCATAAAGGCATTTTTATACAACACAAAAGGAGTGTTCAAGATGAAAAGAACAGTAATCGCATTATTACTATGCACGGCACTGTGTGCGGCAGCCTTCGCACAGACTGGCGATGATTTCGACATCAGTCAAAACACTGGAGGAGGAATTACCATTACCAAGTATACCGGCAAAGCGACAGACGTAATTATCCCTGCAACCATCGAAGGAATCAAAGTTACGGAAATTGTGAGTGATGTGTTTAAGAATAATAAAAACATTACCAGCGTCATCATACCGGACAGCGTTACCGAAATTGGGACGGAGGCTTATTCCGGCTGTACCAGCCTTACCAGTGTAGCCATAGGAAACGGCATTACCACCATTGGGAAGAATGCTTTTAAAGATTTAAGAAACCTTGCTAGCATAACCTTCATGCCCACTAGCAAACTTACCAGTATTGGGGAAAGTGCTTTTGATGGTTGCACCAGCCTTGCCAACATAGCAATACCAAACGGCGTTACCACCATTGGGAAGAATGCTTTTAAAGATATAAAAAATCTTGCTAGCGTAACCTTCGTACCCACTAGCAAACTTACCAGCATTGGGAATGGAGCTTTTAGTGGTTGCACCAGCCTTACCAGCGTAACTATCCCCAACAGCGTTACCGAAATTGATAATTTGGCTTTTAAGGGTTGTACCAGCCTTGTCAGCATAACATTGCCAACCAATTCCAAGTTTACAACTATTGGAGCAATAGTCTATGAAATAGGAGCTGATAAAGTTTGGTCCATTTCTAAAAGTGGATCTTATGGCGCTTTTGAAGGTTGTACCAGCCTTGCCAACATAACCATACCTGCCAACGTAACTGGAATTGTGAGCGGCGCTTTTAACGGTTGCACCAGTCTTACCGAAGTAACCATACCGAACAGCGTTACCTACATTGGGGTTAGGGCTTTTCAAAGTTGCACCAGCCTTACCAGCGTAACTATCCCCAACAGCGTTACCGAAATTGATAGTTCGGCTTTTGCAGGTTGTACCAACCTTATCAACTTAACCATACCAAACAGCGTTACCAAAATTGATAGTTCGGCTTTTACAGGTTGTACCAGCCTTACCTACTTAACCATTGGAGCAAATAAAACTTATGCTAATAATTTTCTTAATAACTTTAGTACCTTCTATGACAGCCAAGGGAAAAAAGCCGGAACATATATGTGGACGGGACGCCTTTGGAAGGTTGCCACTGCAGACGATTTAGAACAAGCAAAGGCGGCGGTTGCGGCTAGAGCAGAACAATTAAGGAAGGCGGCTGAAGCTAAAGCTGCAGCTATAGCGGAACAGGCAAATAAGGATGCGGAAGCCAAAGCGGAACAGGCAAGGAAGGATGCGGAAGCTAAAACGGAACAGGCAAGGATAGAGGCGGAAAATAAAGTGCTTAATCAGGAAGCCGTTAAAATTGGTTTTCAGGTAACAAAAAAGGGTACGGGCGTAGTTATTAATAAATATATTGGCAATGCGTCAGTTGTAGAAATCCCATCGAGCATACAAAATATTCCGGTTGTTGAGATTGGCAAGGAGGCTTTCAAAGGACGCAAAGAACTTACCAAAGTAACCATACCCGACAGCGTTACAAGTATTGGGGAGCAGGCTTTTTACGAATGCGACAGCCTTACCAGCATATTCATACCCGCCAGCGTTACCAGCATTGGGGATTACGCTTTTGGCTTATGCCTCGGCATTACCAGCGTGACCTTTGCAAAGGGAAACAACATAACAAGTTTTGGGAAAAACGTCATTCCTAGCGTAGACAACTTAAAAACTGCCTACAGTAAAGGAAAAGCGGGAACATATAAAAAAACGAAAGACAATAAAACGGGTTCTGATACTTGGAAAAAATAGTAGCGGTTAAGTAAACGCAACATTGCATAGCATCATTTTGAATAAACAGTGGGTAGCGGATAGAGTTTCTATTAACTACCCACTAACGACTTATAACTAAACTAAGGAGAAAAAAATATGGAACCAAAAAATTGTCCTTTTAACAATAAAGAATGCTGTGAAACTAAATGTGCTTGGTTCATTGAAAGTAATGACATAAATGGACAAAAGGAACTCTACGGTTGCGCAGTAAAATTGTTAGTAATTGCAATGACACACAAAATGTCTGATACCAAAAAGTAATGCAGAGGTAACGCACCTGTGTCTGACAACACTTTTCGGTAGTGTCGCTGACACGGTAACGCAACAGTGACTGACACCCAAATTTCATAGTGTCGTCAAGAAATTGGCAACACTAGATATGGGGTATAAAAACACTTTCATAGAAAGTGAAATTAAAGTAAAGGAGAGAACCATGTTAGACATTTACACAGTAAAAGAGAAAATGCACAAGATGAGGGCGAAGTAGTACCCCAGTTACCTGCCCGGAACCGAGGGCGAGTACATCGCAAGAACCATTAACGAAGCCTCCGTAACCGTCGAGAACATCGGCGGCACATTCAAAAACGAAAACGAAATCCACGACCACAAAAAGCCCGTTTACCATTAGCTTGTAATACTGTGGCTAGACAAGCCTTGCCTAACATCCCCGACAAGCCTAGCCTAACTTTCTTCCCTATTCCTTTGCGTCCTTTGCGCCTTTGCGAGAGGTTCTTCTTCAATTCTTTTTTTTCGCTCATTGTTCCTTGCTTAATTTTCATAAAACAGCTATATTAGAATAGAGGTAACAAAATGGCAGTCAGAGTAAAGCCCGTCCAACCAACGGAGATAAAAGATAAAAAAATAGCCCGTGAAGTCATTGAGCAAATCCAAAAGCCTATTCCGGCTTCGGTATACAGACGGCATGAGAAACAAGCCGCTCATATTGATAAATTCTTCAAAAAGTAGTTATGCGTCAAGAATTTGATAAAAGTGGTCGTTCTGCTGAATTTAAGATAGAACGCCTTGTCCCAACAAAAACCTGTAACGGCTTCAACTGTTCTATTACCGAAT
>NZ_BDHF01000126.1:0-3340 GCF_054786115.1 Treponema sp. R80B11-R83G3
TTATAATTCGTGTTTTCACTACCAACAATTGAGGGGGCAGGGGGGGGCAGATTATGCACGCCGTCAAGGCGTGCGGATGAACCAAATCTAAACGCCCCAGCGCCGAACAGCGTAACCACGATGAACAAACTGAGGCGAGATTTATCCCTCCGGGCGCTACTGCCTCACCTAAAGGTTCGGCGCATTTATACAACATGGGGATTTTATTTAGCGCCACGCTGTGCCGCATTATCTATCCACACGGCTTCGCCGTGCATATTTGAGCGCCGTTTGCGCTGCGGTCATAGCGAGGTATGTTACACTTTTTAGAAATGTTATTAAACACGATTAAAATCCTTCACTTTCAATTATTTCAAGCCCGAAGCGGCTTTGTATTAGGGTAGTAAGCAACGGGTTTTTGCCAATTACGGCGGCTTTTGTCGGTAATTGGGTATTAATAGCCACTTTTTGCCTCATTGAGAGTATTTTGCGGTTTTTAGGGTAGTTTGTCAATAGGGATTTGGAGAAAATGCCCTTTTTTTAAGGTGCGTATTGCTATCACGGCGATATAATGCTTATTAGCCCTATAAGATGTATGCCCAATAAAATCCTTGAGTACAGTCGGGCAGGCTGCGCGCGCTGTAAAAACATCTTTCGGGCGTTCCCCGCCGGAGAGACTTTGGAATAAAACAAAGAAAATTCAGAGAATAAGAGTTCGGCGACATACCCTAGATAAAGCTTTCTACCCACCGTTATTTAGTCGCCGAAAGGCTCGTAGGCGGACTCTTACGAAGTTTTTACAGCGTGCGCAGCCTGCCCGACTGTACTAAATAAATTCTTTAGGCATACATCGTGTAGTTATTCGTGTGGTTCGTGGTATAATAACTCTTCTATAAAACTTGCTTTAAAATCTTGAAAACTTCCTCTTCCGAGACTGTCCATGGGGAATTGGCAGTCATTTCCAATTTACGGGCGGCATCGACAGGGGCTGCCATCCGATCCAGCGGAATATGTTGTTCTTTTAAATCAAGCGGCACATTGAGCGCCGTCATGGAATTGCGGATGGCGTCTACTGCGGTATTCGCGGCTTCCGCTGCGGAAGCGGCTTTTCCCGCGCCAAGCAAAGAGGCAATCCGCGCCATTTTTTCGGGGCGCGCGCTGACAAGCCGCTCCGCTATAACGGGAAAAAGCGCGGCAGAACACTGTTGTCTTGGAATACCGCAGCGCGCGTTTATTGCAGTCGAGAGCGCGGCGCCTATGCCGGGAGAACTCACAGAGGAGCCGATGGACAGGAGAAGGCAAGCCTGCGCGAAAGTTTCCGCATTTATTGCGCCTGAGCCTTTTTTTAATAATTTTGCGTAAAAAGTTAGCGATTTTTCCAACAGGGTGTCGGAGAGGAAATTTGCTTTTGCAGAACAATACGCTTCTACCGCCGAAAAGAAACCTTCAAAAATATATGAAGCCGCATTGTTATCTGAAAGTATTGTTATTAAATTACTGTCTATTATTATTGACGCGTAAAGATTATGCGGAGATAAAATAGATTTAATTAATTTGTTGCGCGGATCTGCGGCAAGAAAAAAATCCGCAGCCGTAAAAGCGTCTGTCCCCTCTGTCGGGATTGAAAGCAGGGGTAAAAATTTCTCCTGACAGTCCCTGCCGTCAAGCAGTTCAAACGATGTAATTTTCATGGGAGCCATTATTGCCGCCATGCGGGAAATAATCTGCGTTTTACAGCCGCCAAACCCGATGATCGCGTCACAGTGCGCGGCGCTTAAAAGCGAAACTATGTTATCTGCCATTTCTACGGAAGAATCATCTTCTATTCCGTCAAAAACAATCGCATCAAGACCGGAGTCTTTTAAAATTTCTTTTAAACGGGTTACAACTTGCGCGTTTAATTTGTGATCGGCGGCAATCATCATGCGCGTACCGTAACGGCCGGCGATAGTTCCCGCCATGCTTAGAGTGTCCGCTCCGATTAGTACTTCGGGATTAAGTTTAAATGAAATATCCATGTCCGGCTCCAAAAAAAAAGCGTTTGATCATCGGGAACCCCCGGCGATCAAACGCATGAAATACTTATTAAATTCCTACGCAAACCATGCGTTCAGAATGTTATCCGCCGTAGCTTTGATGACCTTATCATTCAGATATGAAGGATCATTAATCTTCTGCCTGAGTTCAGCAATCCGGGCTTCATCAGCATCCGGGGCGGATTTAATAAGTTCCACGACTTGATACATTTCCGCCTTCTTCATCGCGTCTGAAGAAAGACTGATTGTATCAGCCCTGTCATTCCCCCCCACTTGCTCACTCCTGCCCGGCTTCTTGCCGGTTGGAATGGGATCAACATGACCTATCCTGTTTACTGTCATACTCTTACCCTACCTATACCCTATTATCGGCAACTATTTACCATAAGTTTACCAGCTATTTATAATAATTACCAGATATAAATAACGAAAATTCACCAATTTGAGCGCCGGAAACATCGCTTTTTTGGCTTAGTTTTTCCAGTATTTCCAACGCTGTTCCGCGAAGATATTCCTCGTGAATCTTCGTCATTTCCCGTCCAACGCAAATATACCTTTCTTTGTCAATTTCGGCAATGTCTGCCAATAGCTTTAGTACCCTGAACGGCGACTCATAAATGACGCAGGCGGCCTCCATTGCCATAAGTTCCCGCAAGCGGCTCCTCCTTCGCCCGGGTTTTGGAGACAAAAACCCCTCAAAAACGACGGTTTTGTCCCTGCCGCCGGAAACGCTTAACAAAGTAGCGAAGGCTGACGGCCCCGGAATGGGAATTACATCGTGCCCTGCCTGTGCCGCAGCCCTTGCCAGTACCGCACCGGGATCGCTCAGGGCGGGGGTGCCGGCATCGCTCGCGTAAGCCACAGTTTGCCCCTGATTTAGAGCGGAAATCACTTTTTCCGCCGCAAACTCCTCGTTTTGCGACCGGCAGGAGAGCATTTTTACGCGAATTCCCAAGTGAGTGAGCAATTTTAAAGTGCGGCGGGTATCTTCGCACGCCACAAGATCGGCATTTTTTAAAGTTTCTACCGCTCGAAAACTTATATCGCCCAGATTCCCTATGGGAGTGCCAATAATGTAGAGGGTTGCCATATTTAAAGTATAGTTTATTTTGCCAAGAATCACACAAAGAACCCAAAGGTAATGGAAAATAATGTTATTAAAGTTTTTGTTTGCATTCCTTTTCCCCTCAATCATTGTATAAAGTTACATAAAATAATATGCTATAAAAGCAAACAACATTTAACAGGAGCGTTAAGGAAAAACAATGGAAGAACCGTCCCGTGTTTTTCAGAAACACGAAAAGTTAAAACAGTATTTTCGCGAA
>NZ_BDHF01000127.1:0-3816 GCF_054786115.1 Treponema sp. R80B11-R83G3
CCCGCCAGCGAAACCCACAAGAGGAGAGTAATACGGTGGCTTTGTGGCGGCGGAATTTTATTGTCCCCCCCCCCTGCCGCCGAGCTACCCCCCCTATTTTAATAAGGAAACTTTTGCGCCTTCCGCCTGTCCACATGGCAAAAGACCCGAAAAAAACAAAAATGCCCGACCTCGATAAAATAATAAAAAGAAAAAGCATAAACCGCTAAAGCCATGTGGACAGGCTACAGGCGCAAAACTAATTATTAACCGGCTCAAAGGGGGGGGAGGCAGCGTATTGCCGTTGGCAATACGCTGTAAGGAATAAAAAAATGCAAACATCCATGTTTGCATTTTTTTATGATACAGGCTAGTCCTCACGCCCCGCCGCCACAAAGCCACAAAAAAGCGTAGTATCCCCGCCCGGCTTTTCGTATAACAAGAAGCGGAGCGAAGTACGCACACGGCTGACGTAAATAAAACAGCCTTCGCTATCCGCTAAAAGTTCCCAAAAACCGTAGTAAAAAATAAATCCCTATTGCCGCAAATCCGCTTGTCCGCTCCGCTCCCAAGCGGATATACGGCGAAAGAACCCGATAAAAAAAACAGCCCCTATTTAAATATTCAGAAATAAAAAACCAGACGCTCTTATAAAATTATTCTTAACTGAAGCCTGACAGCAAGACACGGTAAGACCCACCCACCTAGCGGTCGGTGGGCAATGGTAACGCAAAAGCTTTTATTTGCTGAAACCCCTGCACAAAAGCTGCCTTAACTTGATACACAAATAAAACTTGGAAACAAGCAGCTATTGTGCAGGGGCATTGATAGGTTTTACATTTATTCCGTAGTGAAACTTGGTCATTCCGTACTTAAAAAATTAAATCGCTGAAACCCCTATGCGAAAAAACCGCCATAAGAAATTATTGAAAATGAAAACCTTAAACAAAGCGGTTTTTCCGCATGGGGCAATGGTCGAAACAAATCGCTCTCGGTTGATAAATAAAAAGCATAAGAGTTGCACTCCCTATTGAATTCCCAACCTGATAAATTTATTCGCTGAAACCCCTATGCGAAAAAACCGCCATAAAAAATTATTGAAAATTAAATCATTAAACAAGGCGGTTTTTTCTCAGAGGGCAATGGTCGAGAAAAACCTCTACCCATAAAAAATGACTAAATGACCCGATGACTGACATACTCCCCTGAATTTCCTATCTCTCTATAGGGGTTTAAAATATATCTTATATATTATATATATTAGTCATTTAAGTCATATAATATATATAAATATATAAATAATATATATTAATATAAAAAAGCATAATTTTGATAACAAAAATGAGCCTGAAACTTTGACAAAACAACAGTCATTTATGACTGAAAATTCGGTCATAAATCCCCGAAGCAGGGATTTTTTTTTACAGGGGGGAGCGTGCGTCCCCAAAAAATGCCACTTTTTGTTATCAGCAAATTTTTTTATGTCAAAAAACCTCGATTTATCGCCTGTTTGTTTACCCAATTAAAGGGGCGCACGGGGGACGCCCAAAAAAGCAAGGCGTTAAGCCTTGTAGATGAAAAATGTGGCACGGCGTGGCGCACAATAAAATCCCCATTAAAAATAAATGCGCCGAACCTTTAGGTGAGGCAGCGCGCCCTCCGCACCCGCAGACTGAGGTATTTAAAAAATTTTTAAAAAATAATAATTAGCGTCCCTATTAATAAATAATTTTTCCCAAAGGGTTAAAATATTAAAACAAGAGAATTATCTTTATTTATCCTACAAAATCTTGTAGCTCTATTTAGTTAAACCAATCCCGACCCAAAACCTTTCCGTAGCGGTTCTTCCCTGAACAAATCCCATTTCTTTAAGCCTCATAGTAAAAAATCTTTCGCTTACGGCGTGTTCCTTATTTTCTTCGCACCAGTCAGCATAAGCCTTATACAGTTCCATAATCCGTATGGTAATATCACTATTTTTAACACAGCGTTGTTTAATAAAATTACCGATAACGTCCATTTCCCCTCTATATTCATCAGTAGCTTTAAGAATAACCGTTGGGGCTATTAACCCTTCTTTCTTCCAATTTGTCGCCCCTTCCAAAAGCCAATTTAAAATACCGCTATTTTCTTGTTTTAATTTATTCTCTAGGTTCTTATCCTGTTTTTCTTGCGCTATAGTAGTTGTAAAGGGAATTAACTTAATTCGCCTCCAAATACCATGATCAGTACCTTTAATCACAGGCTTATGATTAGTCGCCATGAAAATTTTAAAATTTGGGGTAAAATTAAAATACTCGCCATATAAAAAACGTGCGGTAATCTGGTCATTACCTGTAATCTTTTTAATCAAAGGTTCAGAAAGCCGCCTGCCTTCCTCCGCTTCCGTAGTGGTAACAAATCGAGTACCCCTCAATCGGGCAATATCATTAGTAAGCTGGTCTCCGTTCTTTTTCATAAAACTTTCCGTAGGCGTAGAAGTCGCATAATCGCCTAACAAATTCAGTATCGTATTTAAAAAAGTAGTTTTTCCGTTAGCTCCGCTTCCATACAAAATAAACATAGTTTGATCCGTAATATCACCTGTCAAAGCCCAACCCGCCGCAGTCTGCAAAAATTTTATTAATTCAGGCTTATAATCCATAATCTCACGAATAAACTGTTTCCAAAGCGGACAATCGGCGGTTGGCTCATAATCCACATTGGCAAGTTTAGTAATTAAATCTTCCTGCTTGTGTTCTCTGAATTCACCAGTTAAAACATCAATAGTTCCGTTACGGACATTTAAAAACCACGGATTACGGTCTAGATCATCAGCCATAATATTTAACTCTTTAATATATTGAGCCGTTTTAATCATTGCCTCTCGCCTTCGGATACTTTCGCTAATCCTCGCAAAATTTTCAATATCGTTCCTTTCCCGATAATCGTCAGTTTTAGAAAGCTCATCATAAATGTTCCTAACAGTTTCAAGACCTTTTTCATGTATCAAAGCGCCGCCTTCGTCAATTTCCCAACGTATGCCATTCCAAACAAGCCATTTTTTCAAAGCCGTAAAATACCGAATATTACGCCTATGCTCTTTAAGAAGCCTAGCGGCATTAGTTGTATCGGTAAATTGGATATTCCCCTTCTTCAGTTCACTAATCCTAAGATAAATACTTTCATCTCCAATCTTTTCAGTAACCATATTAAAACCCTCCCTTTTCTAAAGTCTTTGCGTATAACTTAAACTGATACCGCAACAAGTCAAAAGCATTTTCCCTAGTAACTTGCGGCAATTCCTTGTTACATTGCAAATACATTTCATATAACAGGGTCAACGACCCCGATTTCTTTAAATATTCCCTATTCAAAAAAAACGCACAGGCACGATATTCGTCATCTGGCATATCAATATTTTTAATCTTGTACCATAAAATCAAGTCATTTGCCCATTCAATTTCATGTGCCGCATACTTTTCAAGTATTACCTGTTGCTTTCGTAAATTGTTATTATACTTTTCTTCCGGCGTTCTTCTTCGCATTATTCAAATCCCCCTCCATTGCTCTTATCTGCTTTTCTTTGTTCCTTGCACTCTGCTCATTCATCATTTCTTCTTTCTTCTTTCTTCTCTTTTCTCTTTTCATTGCTCATTTCTCATTGCTCATTTCTCATTTCTCATTGTTACCGCCCCTCTTGCCAAACATAAACCTTGCTTGCCTCTCCCGCCGCCGTCCGTCCATCAGCAAAAGTAACAAACGCCCAAAACGCCCACCAACCCGATACGTCTATTTCCCCCTCGATACACTCATGGATAATAACGCCATTAGCCGTATCAGAAACAGCGGCGGCAA
>NZ_BDHF01000128.1:0-3063 GCF_054786115.1 Treponema sp. R80B11-R83G3
TTATTACAAACAGCCGTAACGCCATCAAAGAAGGAAGGTTTTTACAGTATAAGAAAGATTTCTTATCGCATTACACTGAGGGAAATGTTGATGAATAGACGATTTTTTTTGTTAGTATTTATTTTTTTAATCAATTTCTCAATACACGCCCAAGAGGCTTCGAGGCAAGATACAATTAAATACGGAACGGAAACGGAAATAGCCGCCCTTATACAGACGATTAGAACTGAGAACACTGATCTTTTTGACGATGAATTAATCGCGCTTGCGCAAACCTCCAAAAACACGAAAGTTTTAACGGGTATTCTTGGCTTCTTCGGAGACAGGGAAAAAAGCGGGCTTCAAGAGCGAGCGATAAAAGCGGTAAAACAACGTGAGGACGAAGCTACTGAAACCGTTCTTTCCGCGCTTGATTACCTTGGCAAGATGAAGACCGCCGAGGCAGTTCCGGTAATTAAAGAACTTCTGGATACCGAGGAAAAACGTTTTTTAAGCGCCGGTTTTCGCGCCATTGGCGGCGCAAGTTCGGGAGATAAAAAATTAGCGGACGAGACCGCGCAATTTTTAGTTGATTTTTATAACGACCGCGAACCCGGTAATGAAAACCGCAGCATAATAATAAACGCCATAGGCGCGACAGGTTCGTCAGCCGGCGTTGATTTTCTTACGGAGATAGCGACAAATCCCGATGAGCGCTTTCCCCTGCGCATAGCGGCGTTAGGCGCTCTTTCTAAAATAGGCGATCCAAAAGGCCTTGATGCTATAATAAGCTGCGTTAACGCGAATGATCAAAACGTGCGCTCCTCTGCGGTTGCCGCTCTTGGCCCGTTTCAAGGTTCAGCCGCCGAAAACGCGATACTGGACGCTTTCAGGGACTCATATTACCGCACAAGAATCGCAGCGGCGCAGGCAAGCCGCGACAGGAAACTTGCCGCCGCCGTTCCGTTTTTAAAATTTCGCGCCGAGCGTGATGACGTTCCCAACGTAAAAGACGAGGCAATCCGCGCTCTTGGCGCAATCGCCAATAATGAGGCGATTACGGTTCTTGATGGCTTGTTTTCTGAGCGGAAAAACACCGACCGCGTCCGCATCCTTGCCGCCGATATGCTTATGAAAAATACGGGCGGAAAAAATTTCAGCAAACTTATCGTCGAACTTGATGAAGCAAAGAGAAAAAATCAGACAAACCTTTACAACGGTTTTTTAAAAGTTGTTGGAGAGGCGGCAGTTGAGAATGACAAATCTGAAATAGAAGGCGTCGCCCGACGTTTTATGGCCGCCGGCATTATGGAAAAATTATACGCTCTTGATATGGCGAATAACAATAAACTTACCGGGCTAAAAGAAGAAATTTTAACGCTTACAAAAGACAGGAATGAAAGCATTTCAAGAAAAGCGCGGCGTACCGCAGAAAGCCTTGGAATAGAAATTCCAAACAATTAGTTATGGGCAAAAAAAAAATTAAAGAAATAATTGATAAATGTCTTGAAGAAACCCCATGCGAAGTTTACGTCCGCTATGACGAACCTATGAAGGAGCATACCACTTTTAAAGTGGGAGGTCCCGCCGACTGCATGCTGCGTCCTCGCGGCGAAGGCTTTGCTTCTTTTTGCGTCAATATATTAAACCGCTGCAGTGCTGAAAAAACCCCCCTGTTTATTCTTGGCGGCGGCGCGAATATTGTAGTCTCCGACAAAGGGATACGCGGCATAGTGTTGGACATGGGCGCGTGGAAAGGCGAAAAAATACACTCGTTATGCGAAAAAGAAAACGAAATAGTTTTTAAAAGCGGAACAAGCATAGACGAAGCAGTTGATGCGTCCTGCGCCGCCTGCCTATGCGGGCTTGAGTTTCTTGCGGGAATGCCCGGCACCGTAGGCGGGGCTGTTTGGATGAACGCCCGCTGTTACGGCGGCGAAATAGCGGATGTGTTAAGTTGGGTGGAAATTATCAGTTGTGATCACGTAACGGAAAGTACGTATGTAATAAAGAGGGTAGAGGTTAAAGACGGAGAAGGTTTCGCGTATAAAAAAAGCCCTTTTCAAGAAATGGATTGCGTCATAATAAGCGCGTCATTTAAATTAAGAAAAGGCGATAAGGAAGAATTGTTAATTAAAACAGCGGAGTACAGGAAAGGCAGGGAAAAAAAGGGGCATTATCTTTTTCCAAGCGCCGGTTCCGCCTTTAAAAACAACCGTGATTTTGGAAAACCTACGGGGCAAATTATTGATGAGCTTGGCCTTAAAAACCGTCAAATAGGCGGCGCTCAAATAGCCCCCTTCCACGGAAATATCGTCATTAATACGGGAAACGCGTCAGCTTCGGATATTCGCGCCCTTATAGATGAAACAGCCGTTAAAGTTAAAGAAAAGACAGGCTTTACTCTTGAACCGGAGATACTTTTTATCGGCGAATGGTAGAGCCGCCTAGCTGAAATGCTTCTTTAGCAGAATATATTTATTGAAAGCAAATATTGCTTAGTTGATTAAAATTAAATTTTATATTATTATCTCAAAGTAATGGAGAAGAAAATGAAAAAGATTAATGTTATTTTCTATTTTATGCTTGTTCTTACCGTTTTGCCCATGTGCGTTTATGGACAGATTAGAGTTTGGTCATTCACCGATGAATTGGCTGCGATGGTCAACAATTATTACAAACGAAGCCATCCCGAAGTAAATATTAATTATTCCCAAACCCCATCTGATCAATTTCAGACCAGATTAGACTCGATCTTGGCTAGCGGTGATCCGAGAGCGCCTGATATTATTACGCTGGAATCCGAATTTGTACGCAAATATGTCGAATCCGGTCTTCTTCTGGATATTACTGACATTTATGAAGCCAACAAGAGCAAACTTCTTGCCTATCCTGTAGATGTTGGCACTTATAAAGGCAGGGTATATGCCTTGTCATGGCAGGCTTGCCCCGGCGCTATGTTCTATCGCAGAAGTTTTGCCAAAAAATATCTTGGTACGGATGATCCTAAAACAGTACAGACCTACTTTTCAGACTTTAACAAATTCCTTGATACAGCCCAGATTCTCAATCAAAAATCCAATG
>NZ_BDHF01000129.1:0-3074 GCF_054786115.1 Treponema sp. R80B11-R83G3
GTGATGAGCAAATTAAATATATTAAAAAATATATTAATAATATTAATGGATTTATTATAGATGAACTTCTTAATGATGAAAAAACTGATTGGAATAATATTCGATATATAAATAAAGGATTAATTAACCAGAATACAAGATTCATAGGCGGTATTGAAAATACGGATTATGGGTATATCTTTTTTGAAGCTGACAGATTGATGAAATGTATGGCTGCCGGCCGTGATAATATCAATAATAATATCATATACACGTCTAAAACTTTAAATATAGAAAAGTTTTACAACCTCTTTGAAATAGAAAAGTTATTTGATGATTATTATACTACTTATAATGCAAGATTTTGGTTTACACCTAAATATGAATTAGATAATGAAGGTAACAACTATTATTTAAAAGGAAAAGTAATAATCAATAATGCGGAAATGTATGCAAGAGACGGCACTCCTCCTCATCAGATTACAAAATACTTTGCGGATTTTATGACAATAGAAGAAAATTATGATTTATTTTGCCGTGAATATCCTGTTTTTAAAAAATTACAACAGATAGCTGAAATTACAGCCTTTATTCAAATATTAAAGGACAATGACGTAGATATGGAATTATATAGAAATAATATTACTGTACAAGAAAGGAAAACGCCTTCTACTACGCCTACTATTTGTAATTTTGGTTTTACTCCACATGGCTTTACTTCTACTATTGCAGGAGGAGTTGATTTTGATTTTAACAAGAAGGAAGTCATGTATGTTAAAAGCGGCCTTGATACCAGCCATAAAGAACTAATATCAAAAGCTTCCGCAGGGTTGCTTGAAGACCTTGCCGATTATTCTACTGAATTCCGTCATGGCGATAAAACATACGTCGGTACGTATTTGCCGGCAAATAACAATAACGTAAAAACAGTGGCTCCTATTACATTTTTACAAAAGTTATTTAATAAGTATTAAGAGTTATTAGTTTTCATAAATTCCATAACTCTTTCGGCTTTAGAAGGTACAAGGGAAAGAATTTTGTAAATTTCGCCATTTTCAGAGGCAGAATGCCCTTTTTTTTGTTTTTTTAACGCTACCATAAGTCCTTTAAATGATTCTCTGCCCGCCAGATGATTTATTTCAATATCTCTTTTAAAAAATGCTTCGGCTTTTTTATAATTTTTTTTCTCATAAAGAAATCTTTGCCCTATTAAAGAGCATGACAAACCATAAGCCAGTCTCGTTATTAGGCTATTATGTTTTTCAAGAGCATCTAGAAAACACTTTACGGCTTCATCATATATTTCTTGTTTTAAATATTCTATTCCGTTTATAAAACATTCTTCTTGTGCGGCGCACGAATACATTCGCGTATAAGATCTTTCAATTATGTAGTCATAAAATACCGCAATAATTTTTTTAAAACGTCGGCTGTATTTATCATCTTTAAATTTTCTTACAGCGGAGGAATAATGTTCATTTTTCCATTCATTTATTCCTTCATTTTTACTATCAATATTCGCTGCATTGCAAATTATTTCACTAATCAGCTTATTAGTAACATTATCAAATATTTCATTACTTACAATTATGTTAAAAATATGCGTTTCTTTATCAGAAACAGATTTTATTGAAAATAGTCTTAGTATTTCAAGCCGTGAACTTGACGCGTCTGGATGATTTATTGAATACTCATATTTATTTTTATTATCTAAAATTATTGTTAAGGGTTCTACTATTGATATACATTGAAAGAATATTTCAAAACCAAAATCAAATTGTCCCTTATACATTGTTTCAGGATATAATAGCTCCATGGTTTTAACCATCAATTTATAAGAAATAACATCCGCTTCCGCTTCCTGTGCCCATCTTCTTTGTGTTGCGTTTTCTTCATTATCATTAATTATTTTATGGTTTTCCACGATATGCCCAAACTCGTGGCCGAGCAAAAATAAAATACATGCGTCACATATTTGTTTGGCAATTCCAACAGGTTCTTTTTCGTTATCAATAGAATTTCTCATTTTGCCGTTAAAGGCAAGAATAGATTTTTTGAATTCATTGTAAATATCATTTTTGATTAATTCTCTTATCTCATTTTTTAAATTTTCAATTTCTTCTATATTTCCTATATTTAAATTCTCTGGATTAGGCGCTATTTCCCCCTTATATTTCGGAGCAAGTTTATCAATTAGTTTGGCAATATCGCCATATAGTTTCATGGCGCATGCGTCTAAAACTATTAGCTTACATGATGATAATTCTGCGGCAAGCGCATTGCAATTTCCTATTGGTAATGTGATTATTAAATATTCTATATTGAAATCCCGTTTTTCATTTTTAATAGTTTTAAATAATTCGCTTGCCAATTCACGTATATGAATATCATCCGGGTTAAATATTGTTGACATTTCAAAGTCAAATTTTTTTCCAATTTTTTTAAAAAGACAATCTAGTTCTTCTTTCTCTTTAGTGGTTAATAAATAAGTATTAACTATATAAGTACAATAATCTTCTATTGTCACTCAACATTTCCTTTTTTTTATAGATTCTTTAATTTATTTGGACATTCTACATCTGGTTCCGTATTTCTTATTATCTTTATTAATAATGTAATTTCTTCACAAGATAATTCATCAGAAAAGTCCTTTACAAAAAAATGCCAACTTGGATATTCTCTATTTGCGGCACTACATGTGAAACTTAGTATTTGTTCTTCCGGCCCGACATTATTATAAGAAATCACTCCTTTATTACATTTACCTTTATTTATATTAATATTTTTAACATATTCTTTATTATAATAATATTCATTTCCCAAGGTAAAATCAAATATTATTATACTTTCACTTTCAATATATTTTGATTTTGACACAAGTATTTTTTCTATTTCGATACCAACTTTCTTCTTTGTATTATTATACAAACAAACATCTGTAGTTGAGTTAAGATTTATGTATTTACCCTTCTCAAAGAAATTACATCTTTTTATATTTGAGAATTTTTTCTTTTTAGTAGGGTCTAGTTTTATCGGAATTCTTAATCGTAATTTAATTTGATTCTTTTTATTATTTTTATTGTGTATATCTATAC
>NZ_BDHF01000130.1:0-3054 GCF_054786115.1 Treponema sp. R80B11-R83G3
AGATACATCCGACTAGAATTAATAATTAAATTGTTATATAAATGCTATAATACCCCCATGCAGAAACTCTACGAAACAAAAGAAACCCCCAAAAAAGCGTTCTTAGTAAGCATAATAACCGGCAAAAGAAACGACGACGCGATATGCAGAGAACTTGAAGGATTAGCGAAAACCCTCGACATTGAAATCGCCGCGCATGAAAGAATCCGCGTCCGCGAGAAAACCGCCAAGTTCGGCATGGGGAGCGGAAAAGCGGAGGAATTGTCAAATAAGGCAAAAGAAGCGTATGCGGATCTGCTGGTCTTTGATTGGAATCCAAGCCCGTCCCAGCAGAGGAATTGGGAAGAACTTTCAGGGCTTCCCGTTGTGGACAGGCAGGAGCTTATCATCCGCATATTCGCGCAAAGGGCAATTACAAGAGAAGCGGAATTGCAGGTCAGGCTTGCCGAACTTATGTATTTTTTACCGAGGTTAACGCACAAGTATATCGATCTTTCGCGCCAACGCGGAGGCCGTTATGGGACAAAAGGGGCGGGGGAGACAAAACTTGAAACTGACCGCAGAAAAATAGAAAAACAAATCAATCAGCTTGAAAAAGAAATTGATCAGGTGCGAAAACAGCGAAAGACTCAAAGGGGACAGAGAGAGCGTAACGAAATGAAAGTATGCGCGATTGTAGGCTATACCAACGCCGGAAAATCAAGCCTGTTAAACGTACTGACGGGAGCGGACGTGCTTGCCGAGGATAAACTTTTCTGTACCCTAGATGCCGTTACGCGGCGTTTTCAACCGCTGCCCGGAGTTACTGTACTGCTTACGGATACGGTCGGCTTTATCCGTTCCCTCCCTCATTCGCTGATAAAAGCGTTTCATTCAACTTTGGAAGAAGCGGCATTAGCGGATATCCTGATACACATATTGGACGCTTCAGAGCCGGATATAGAGAGTAATTATGAGACAACAATAAATGTTTTAAATGATTTGGCTGACATGAAAGGGTTAAGCGCGGGCGAACTTAAATCCGTCAAAAAAAATACTGATTCACAAGCGGAAAAACCGCCTATTGACATTCCGATGATCACAGTTCTTAATAAAATCGACCGCTTGACAGGCGGCGCTTTGGAAGAATTGCAAAACCGTTTCCCGGATAGTATCGCGATTTCTGTAAAAAATGGCATTGGGCTTGATACGCTAAAAGAAAAAATCGTGAAAACTGTTAATCAACTGAAATAAAAAAAAGCCCCGCAATTTACGGGGCTTTGGTTATACCGGTTATCTCTTAAAATTCCAAACAGGACCGTCCTTTATATAAACTCCAGCGGCTTTTTTATTGGTGGTGTAATAAGTTCTTAGGCTTGCTTCAAATGTCGCCAAATTATCATCGTGCAAATTTGCCGGAAATGTAACAAGAATAAGAGTATTGGGGAAAGTAAGAGGAGAGGAAGCCGTGTATTTGGCGTTATATCCGCCGATACGCGGGCAGTCCAAATTGTTGATTTTAGTTAATCCTACCAATGACACGGGTATATTGACGGATTCCATCGGGTTATTTGTAAAAGCTTCGTCATAAATTTCATTAACGCCGTTTGGAATGAATAAATCCTTTATTTTGTTTTGATGAAACGCGAAACGGCGTATGGATCTTACTGATGGCTGTAACGCTATGTCAGGCAGTTGATTGTTTCTAAAAGCGCTCTCTCCGATAATTTGAACCATTTTACCGATTATTGCCCTTTTAAGTCCGCAGTCCTTAAAAGCCCTTGCCCCTATTTCAGTTACCGCATCGGGAATTACAATTTCCGTAAGGTTTTTGTTGTTTTCAAACGCGCCAAGTTCGTATACTTCTACGTTTCCCTGAGAGACTCCGCCTCTTATAATTTTTAAGCCTTTTCCTAATGTAACTTTTTCAATATTGTTGTTGGCAAACGCTCCAAAGCCGATTTCGGTTACTGTATCGGGGATGGATACTGATTTTAATCCGCAGTTTTTAAACGCTTCATAGCCAATGATTGATAAATTTTGACCAAAGACTTTTTGCGGGATTTCTACGTTAAGAATGCCAAAATGAATCAGGTGGCTTACTCCGGCGATGTTTATTGTTTTAGTTTCAAAAGCTTTATATTTAGTAATCGTAATAATGTTGCCGGCTTGCGCGACTTCAAAATCACTGTCTTTTAACGGCCTGTTATACGATAACAATTTATTTTGCACTTCCTGCGCCTCAGTGATAAGGCGTTGGGTTTCGACAATTTCAGCCGTTGATAATGCGCCTGAATTAACCGCTTGTTCGTATTGTGCTATCGCGTCGGAATATTTCCCGTTGATAAACATCTCATTTGCTTTTTGAATTGCCTGCTTGGCCTGCTCGGCGCGTTCTTTTGCCGCCTGCTCTTTAGCCAGCCTTTCCTGTTCTTGAAGCAATCTTTGCTGCTCTTCAAGCGCTTTTTGTTCCTTTTGTAAGGCCTGTTGTTCTGACAGGGCAAAAGCTTTTTGCGCTTCATCTCTGCGGTTCTGTATGTTACGGGTATTATATCCGGGAGGCGCATACCTGATAGCCGAATTGTACAGCGTTATTGCCTCAGTGTAATTTCCCTCTTGATGAAGTTTCTGCGCCTGCTCAAAAGCCTCTTGCATTCTCTTCTCCTGCGCTTCTTTCAACAGGGGAGGAACCTGCTTGTTCTTTGGTTCAAGTTTTTGAGCCGCTTCAAACGACGTGACCGCTTCCGCGTAATTTTTTTGTTTCAGATGTTCCTGCCCCTGAGCGATATGATCTTTAGCTTTCTGTTGTGCAAATACCGAGCCGCAAATAAGGCAGGCTGTTAAAACCGCTACTATTATTCGTTTTGTCATGACATAACTCCTTATAATTAGTATTGTTGTAAAAAAACCGCTTTTTTAACCTAATAATATAATTTTCTACTATTTTTACCATATATGTCAATAGGGTTTTGTAAAAAACATAATTATATTACATTATAAATATAACGCTTTTATTATAAAAAGTCATGTGAAAATTTTGTCTGTTATTAACAGTTTTTAATTAAACTATTGCTT
>NZ_BDHF01000131.1:0-2945 GCF_054786115.1 Treponema sp. R80B11-R83G3
TTATTTTTCAGGAACTGTTGTAAGAGTAAAATAAATTTAACTAAAAGATAAGGGACAAAGAGCACAAATGGGTATTTTAGGTTATTGTTTCAAAGCTGATCTTGAAATTTCACGATAAGATAACGGACAAAAACCCCTGATTTCTCTTTGTGTCCTTCTCTTTCTTTGTGTTCTTTGTGTGAAATCTTCTGGATGTAATTTTTGTAAAGTTTTAGATGTTACTGACTACTATGATAAAAAAATACTTCATGCCTTCACATCGCGCAGTACAAGTTGAGCAGACAATAATTCCAACGGAAGAATTTCAAAAAAAGTTGGCCCCCGTTCTTTATACCAAGCGTGGAACTCCTCCTGATATTATTGCTTTGGAATCCGCATTTGTCCGTAAATATGTCGAATCGGGACTCCTTCTTGATATTACCGATATTTATAACGCCAATAAAAACAAATTGATTGCCTATCCTGTGGAAGTGGCGACTTACAACGGCAGGGTGTACGGATTGTCATGGCATGTCTGTCCGGGCGCGTTTTTCTACCGCAGAAGTTTGGCAAAAAAATACCTTGGCACTGATGATCCTGCCGCAGTGCAAAAAAGTTTTTCCAACTTAGATCAATTCCTGAAAATGGCAAAGATTCTTAAAGAAAAGTCAGGCGGGAAATGCGTGGTTATATCCGGCGCAAGCGATCTTGTTAGGCCGTTTCTCAGTATGCGCGCCCAATTTTTCCGATATGGCAAAGAATGTCAACGGCAAGCTGCTACAGGGAACCGATGAAATAGTCTACAGTCTTTTCAATAACGCGCTTTGGGCTTATGTGTACGGAGAAAAAACAAAAGAACAGGCGCTTGCCGACTTTAGGACGCAATCGGTGGCGGCTCTTTCAAATGAAGTATTAAAAAGGTTAGGATTGATATTGAATGATTCCCCGTCTGAATCCCCGCCTGTCGTTGCTCCCAATAACGCTTCTAAATTATACTTCTTGCTGTATCATCAGATATTATGGGATGTCTTGGAACTTGGTCTCTTTTTCCTGTTACAGGTTGGATATATTGATCATGCCTGCTTCCATGTTTGACAAAAATACAACCTTGCGCTTTAAGGATTTTAAGTAATGCTCCGCGTTTCACGTTATGCGTATGCCTTTAGCAAACCGGTCTTTTTTTCTACTGTTTCCAGTTCCGCCTGTTCCTCTTTGTAAAACTCATACAGATCAAGGAGCATTTCTTCCAGTTCAACAATATCTTTTCCCTGCGTTAAATGAGAAGGCCAAATATTAAGGTATCCAACAAACCATCCGTCTTTGGACTTCCAATAGGTATATTCAAGTTCCATATTTTAAATATACAACAGTCGGCGTTTTTATACAACGGGCATCTGTCGCTACTTTTAGAATATCCGCCTTTATGCTACAATTAATCAATGAATATACGAGACAGATACGCGCCTTCCCCCACGGGGCTTCAACACATTGGCGGGATAAGGACTGCGCTTTTTAATTACCTTTTTGCCCGTTCCGAAGGTGGAAAATTTATCCTGCGATTAGAGGATACCGACAGAACCCGCTATGACGAAAGTTATGTGAAAAATCTTTACGACACTTTTGAATGGCTGGGAATAAAATGGGACGAAGGCCCCGATTGCGGCGGACCGTTCAGTCCATACATACAGTCAGAGCGCACAGCTCACTATAAAAAATACGCTCAGGAGCTTCTTGATAAAGGTCAGGCGTATTATTGCTTTTGTTCGGCGGAAAGAATTGACAAAGTGCGGCAGGAAAGGGAAGCCGCCCACTCATCGGAGAGCGGCTATGACCGGCTTTGTCGGAACATTGATCCAGTGGAGGCCGCGAAAAGAGCCGCCGCCGGAGAACCTTGCACCGTCAGATTGAAAATCCCGCTTGGAGAGACGACACGCTTTCATGATCATCTGCTTGGAGACATTGAATGGAAGAACGATGACATTAACCCCGATCCCGTTCTGTTAAAATCAGACGGCTTTCCGACCTACCACCTTGCCAATGTAGTAGACGATCATTTAATGGAAGTGACCCACGTTCTTCGCGCTCAGGAGTGGCTTGCGTCCACGCCTCTGCACGTGATCATGTACCGCGCCTTTTCTTGGCAGCATCCTGAGTTTTGCCACCTTCCGATGGTTATGGGACAGGACGGCAAAAAACTTTCCAAACGCCACGGCGCGACAAGCATTGATGAATTCCGCAAACAGGGGTATCTTCCTAGTGCGCTGATAAACTACATAGCGCTGTTAGGCGCTTCTTACGAAGAAGGAAAAGAGATTTACACTCCCGAAGAACTTGCGTCGCGTTTCAGTCTTGATAAATTAAATAAAGCGCCGGCGGTTTTTGATTACAAAAAACTTGAATGGTACAACGGGCAGTATATAAGAATGATGAGCGATAAGGAGCTTGCATCTCTTTGTCTTTCGTTTGCGATAGACGCGGGATTGTTCAGCGGCGTAAAGAGCGAAAAAAACGCAGGTAGCGAAACGCCAACACAACGTTATGAGCCATCGGAAAAGCAGAGGGAAGTTTTTACCGCCGCAATGCCGCTTGTAAAAGAGAGGCTTGTTTTCCTTAGCGAAGTCCCTGAAAAAATAGCCTATTTGTTTAAAGAACCAGAAATTCCCGCGCCTGAATTCATTATTCGATAGCGAAAGTTTTTGGTCCGCTTATTTGGGGCAGGGGTTTTTGCGGCTGGGCTTGTTATACCGCAGCGTTACTCGAATGGCTGCCAATAAAAGAAAACAAACCTATACCGAAAAAATACACATACATAAGGATACCTGTTTTAATTATTTCATTATTAATACCTTTTATTTTAATTCAAAGCGGGTATGACTATTACGCGAAACATATAGATTCCTCCATCACTTCTTTCATAGAACACCGCAAGCTCGATCAATTTATCTGGTTTCTTGTCGGGTATATAT
>NZ_BDHF01000132.1:0-3041 GCF_054786115.1 Treponema sp. R80B11-R83G3
ATGTTGCGGACTGGATTGGAAACCGGAATGAATTACGAAATTCCCATTTAAGATATGTAATAAATAAAAATGACGCTGCCCATACGTATATCTGGGAAATAGAAATGAAGGTATACGATGGTTCGTATCCTCTGGATAGCACCCCTGATACTGCGCCGCTCACCTTAACCGTTGGCAAGAAAATGGGCTTTGCGGTTGCCTACTGCGATAACGATAATAATGCCCACAGCAGTAACCCGACCCAGATAGGCGACCGTGATCATTTTATTGGCAGTATGTTTGTAACAGGCAATACTGATAATGAAAGAAATGTAGCGTATCAGAACTCGAATCAATACGCTAAAATATATTTGAAGAAGTAGCCGGTATGAAAAACACCGGATACCGGATAATAGAAGTTAAGGAGAAAACGTCATGAAAAAGATTATGTTTTTATTACTCCTCGTTATTGCAATCGGTTTTGCCGGTTGTGAAAACAAAGATAGCCCGATAGTAGAACCTACGCCGATAGAACCCACACCAACAGAATCGTCAGTAGTCTCATTGGTGCAGTCAACAACGGTAACACAGGCATCAAACTTTACTTATGCCGATATAAAAGCCCTTGTTACCGAAGCGGTCACGCTGGCGGGCGGACTTGACAGCATTATAAAAACCGGCGATGTGGTTGTGCTAAAACCGAATGTACTAACCACTTATTATGGTTGGGCAACCAGTGGAACTGCCATTCCCCAAACAGTGAACGGTGTTTGCACCGACTGGCGGGTTGTACAGGCGACAGCCGAACTTGTAAGGGCAATTATCGGTCCGTATAATTCTAGTACAGGCAAGGGTAAAATCATGCTCATTGAAGGCTCATGTAACGGAGATATGGCGTTACAATTTGCCAATATAGGCTATACCACGACAAACCTGACTGAGGTAAACGAGATTATCGGGCTTGATACAGAAGGGGGTGCATATTCCCCGGGAGATGGGACAAACCTTACAGCCTACGTTACCCAAGTCACGCTGAGTGATTATAAATATAAAATCGTTCCTAACGGTTCTTATCAGGGCGCTTCACCATATAAGACGTATTATAAAGGCGACGGCAAATATTGGGTAAGCAAAAAAATGTACGAGGCAGACGCGCTTATTTCCATTCCGGTTGTAAAAAATCATTGGGACGCGGCTGTTACCGGTTCTATCAAAAACATATCAATAGGCGCCGCTCCGCCAAAAATTTACGGAATTGCCAACGGCAGTATTGGGCGTAACGGCATGGTAAACCATTCTTCGATTAATTTGCATGAGTGGATAGCCGACTTTTTCTCCTGCCTCCCCGCCGACTTTGTTGTAATGGACGGATTGCAGGGGCTTGATAACGGTCCCGGTACGGGTAACAACCTTGCGGCTTTACAAACTAAACAGAAAAACTTGCGCAGTATACTCGCGTCAAAAGACCCGCTTGCTATAGACATTGTTGAAGCAAATTTAATGAATTGGAATTACACCACAGTGCCGTATATGACATATTTAGCCGAGAAAGGCCAAGTCGGAGGAAAACCAAACAGGCGGGTAATACTGTTGCGTGGGAATACGAAAAATATTGTTGTTCTGGGAAACAAAAAAGTTGACGATGTAAGGACAAATTTTGAAGGTATTTTACCGCCGCCGGGTGGCGACAAGCTAACATCGGCGCAGTTGACAAAGCCGACAGTAACGATCAACTCTACTGCATTTTCCGGTGCAAATCTTAATCTGGCGCTGACTCTTTCGTCCGGCGATAACAATAACGTTGTTAAGATCGATGTTTATATCGACGATGCATACAAAAAGAGTTTTAATGCCAATATGGCTAATGTTTCGCTTGACACTACAGGCCTTGTCGCAGGTTCTCACAAGATAGAAGTTCGCGCATATACCAAGTTTATGTCCGACGCGACAGCGACTACTGCGGCGGTTAAGTAAAGGGTAAAATCTGTATTTTTTAAGCTGTGGTATTTTTTACATCATTTCATTGGTAAAACTTCAACGTAAAAAATCGACATGGAAGCCGATTATTTACGCTTTTACCCAAAAAACACTAAAAAAAGCCCAAATTCGGGGTTTTTTAATCTCAACTTTATGCAATTTGCATTTAATAGTTTTTATTGTATAATAATCGACAGCAGTTAGCCATATCTGCTAAAAGGAGATCTCATGAAAAAATTTAAAATTATTCTCGCTGAATTGGAAAAAAAATCCGCACATTGGGCAAAGAGCCGAAAAACTCTCATGGAGTTTCACGTAAACAACGATGTCCGCCGTGAGTACGGTCTTAGCGACAGCCTCTTTTCATTAACGGGAAACGTGGTTTTTGCGGACATTAAACAATGCAGAGAGCTTGCGAATAAAATCAACCTTAAACAAGACCCCGCTCATCCTGAGCGTTTTATAAAAGCCGGCCATCTTTACGCGATGGGTCTAATCGATGAAATTCTGCACTATGTAGTCGCGCTTTACCGCGAGCAAGTTCAGGGCGATGTTTTTGAAACCGCGCTGGAAAGGCTGAACACCAATCTTGGCGAAGGCAAAACCAACGGTCTTTTAAATGAGTTTTCCAAACAATTCCCTCCGCGTCCTGTGTACAAGGGAGAGAAAAATATTGAGCAATACCTTAAAAGCAAAGAAGACGGCGAAAGCTGCCGCGCCCTTTCCATCGAGGAGACAACGCTCCTGTCGCTTGCAAATTTAAATCCAGCTTTTAAACCTTTCAAATTTTTATTTGACGATAAAAAACTTTCCGCAAAAACCGTCTACCATGACGCAATCGAAGAAATAAAAGCGCACTTAAAAGAAATGCCCGTCTTCGGTCCCGACGGCATGAACCTTTGGGACTTTCTCCGCTCACCCGCAATTCAATTCCCCGATTCTCTTTTTGGACAGCTTGATTATATGCGAAAACATTGGGGGCTTCTCATTTCAAAATTCATGGCGCGGCTGCTGATGAGCCTTGACGTAATAAACGAAGAAAGCAAACCTACATTCTTCGGCCCCGGTCCAAGCGAAGTTTTAAC
>NZ_BDHF01000133.1:0-2899 GCF_054786115.1 Treponema sp. R80B11-R83G3
GTATATATACACATTCTTATAAATGGATTATTGAACGTAACGTCATTGACTCTAAAAGTGCAGATAACTCAAATCTCTTTATTAACATAGACCGAATTCTGCAAAATATAAATGGTTTATCTTCTAATGGACTAATCGTAGGACCTGAATTTTCACGTATGATTGCTGAAATACTTTTTCAACAAATAGACAGTGAAGTTTTACTTGCTTTATCTAATAATGGTATTGAGTTCGATAATGATTACGCAATTTTTAGATATGTTGATGACATATTTATTTTTGCAAGAGATCAAGAGTATCTTGATAAAATAATTGATAACTACAAGTTTTTTGGTAAAAAATACCTGTTGCAACTTAATGAACTAAAACTTACAAAGGGCGAAACTCCATGTGTCCCAAAAGGTTGGATTGAAAGAACAAGACGCCTTTCAGATGTTATAGATAATATTTTTAAGAATATAAAAAAATCAGATTATGACAATCTCACAGAGGATGAACGTTTCTTAATAAAATCTGATTTTATTCCGATTGACAGAATAAAAAGCGAAATAACAGTTACAATGAAAGAATTTCCTAGTGCTAGACGGACTATTGTTTCATTCTTACTTTCAACACTTCTTAACAACATCGCAAAAAAGAAAGACGGTTATATGCTGTTTGGTAATAAGAAAGTCGGAAAATCTATAATGTTGATTGATTTAGCTTTGTTTATATATTCTTTTTGTCCTTCTTTTGACCAAACAAGAAAACTTATATCAATGATTGTATATATAGACGATGAGATAGATTTTAAAAACAACAATGATTCCAAGAAGAAATTAAATGATTTAATAAATAGATATTCATTTATATATCAAAAGTGTAATATCTTTGATATATGCGATTGGCTTCCATTTTTTAGTGAGTATAATATATCTCTTGTAGTTGAAGCTGAAAATGAATTAATAAAAAAAACTAATGAAGCTAATGATCCATTAATTTGGGCAAATATGTTATTATATTCAAAATATAGCATACCTTTTTTCAATGAAATTAAAAATAAACTAGATAAAGTGATTGAAGAGCAAATTTCTAAAATAACTGTTAGCGATGCCTTATTACACAAAGAATTTTGGTATGTGTTTATTTTTCATAATTGTCCATATAATTCTATTGCTTTGCAAGAGAAAATTGATTCCATTATAAATAATCTTCTTACAGCGGTTACTCCTTGTTCCTATCCTTCTTCATTGGCGATAAAGTTACTTTGTGATTATTTACAACGGAAATCTACAAATGGCAACAAACCATCAGAAAGTTTTTTTAATTGGAATAACATTCATGGTATCAGTGCACAAATTGCTTATCGTACTTACCAACGAACAATATTCAAGAAGTATGGTAGTAATAGACATAGTTTATATACAAGCCTCGACTGAATCAATTAATATTATATACAATATTTATTTAATTTATATTTTATACAAATAAAACCGTTATTTGTCGTAAAATATTTAATTTCCTATCACACTCTAAAACCATAGTTTTTCCGCTTCTCTTTCAATGTTATTTCACAACATAATACTCTTATCGCCACGCCGTAGCAACTGTCACCACTTTTTCATTGTGTCGTATAACAACCGCTTACCCCCACATATAACGTACCCTTCAAATTTAGCTAATTAAGGTTAAGAATAAAATTTAGAATGGGGAGGTCTCCCCCTACGCTCCATCCGACCACATAAAATATCAGGAACAATATTAGCACATAACAATTTATCTTTATTATAACATTTCTAAGTAACTTTTTATATAACCCATATTTTATGTGGCCGGATTACGCTACCCCCTCTACGGGAGACAAGCCCCCGTTTTGCTCCTCAATACTTTGTAGTTCGTATTAATCTTTATAACGCTCCTTGTGTCCTTGTAACACGCACAAGAGTTCGTAACCTTTAGCATTATTTCACATAACAAGTAATTCATTCCGTATGTCCCTTTTGGCATGGCTTTTGCAGTGGGAATAAATGGCTTCAGCCAGGCAAAAGCCATGCCAACCCCCTTCGGGGGTCAGGGCAATTATTCTAATTCATCTGTGTAAGCGTTTTTTCCCTTATAAAGTAAAATAAGGTAAAAATTGCTTGCGCAATTTTTTCTATTCTTAGTTTTTAAAAATTAATAACACCCAACAGGCGGGGTATTTTGTTTTCCTTGGTGGTGTGAGCGCGCCCTGTGCGGTGGCGAAGGGCGCTACAGCCCACACCACCAATACAAAATACCCCGCCTGCCTTCGTTGGGTTTTTGTTAAAGGCGGCGGTTTCGGGTTTTTTGCCCCCCTTCATGTCCCCCGTGCCTAGCTATCGGGGGCTACTACAATTATAGGAGGTTGTACTATGTACAACGAAAAAAAGCGGTTCTATTCGCCGCAGTTTTCAGAAATGGCGTGCGTAACAGTCCGCCGCCTCGCATGGGCGCTTAACGTGTCCATGCCAAAAGCCATTGACATCATCATCAATGAATTATCATCGGCTTTTTCATCATCGGTTGTTTGTCCAGAATGTAAGGACAAAACAAAATGCGCCGTATGCGGTTTTAACCAACAGCCGGCGGAAGAAAAGGAGGTAGTTATAAATGCGGCATAAAAACCGCCGCAGTTCCCCCGGCTCGCGCCGGGGGCGCGGTTCAATTCATTATCGGGCATATGCTGAATATAATCTTATTCACGGTAAGCCGCAGTTGGCAAGCACTTCAATTTTTACGACTAAATCGGCTTTAACGCCATTACCGTTATTTGAAAATTCAGCGTTAAAACAATCACGCATATTCCCCACGTTAGAAAACGCCCATTCATACATCGCCTATCTTCATGTGGCTTACAAAGACAGCCCCGCAACTCTAGTATAGTATTAAAACCCCCGCC
>NZ_BDHF01000134.1:0-2825 GCF_054786115.1 Treponema sp. R80B11-R83G3
TTCATTTTTGGAGTTAATTTCTTCCCAGAGACCCGGATATTGATTAAGGAGAATTTCCTTGTTTTTTTTAATATGTGACATGACGTAACGCTTTTAACAAATTGTCCATATTATTCCAACTCCAGAATAATTTTCATGCCGGGCGTGACGGGCGTTCCGGCGGGAGGGCTTTGACGGCGCACCCAGCCGTCGCCGATAATTTCCACGTCAATATCGTCGCGTAACAAAAGAGAAAGAAGCGTTCTTTTTGCTATCCCTGAAAAATCCGGCACTTGAGTTTCAACGGGGGGGAGTCTGCCCGCCGGTATGCTGACCGAAGGCGGGTGGTTAATCTGCGGATTGCGTCCGCGCGGAATGCCAAGGTAATCAATTAAAGATTCGGCGGCTTCGCGGATTGCAGGGGCGGCGATTCTGCCTCCGGAATTTACTCCCTGCGGCTTAATTACGGCAAGATATAAAACAAGAGTCGGATTTTCGGCGGGAAGAATAGCTAGGCAGCTTGCGATAAAATCGGTCTCTGAATATTTTTTTGTTACAGGATCAATTATCTGCGCGGTTCCTGTTTTTACGCCGAGAGACAAATCCTGCACCCCCGCCCGCCAGCCTGTTCCGATACTCGAAGCCGTATCAGCCATGTAGGAGCGCATCGTTCTTGCGGTTTCCGCGCTGATAACGCGGCGTTTTTCCCCGCTTTTCCACTCTGTTTCAGTTTTGCCGTCCGCTGAAACAATTTTAGAAACTATCCTTGGCGGAACCAAAACGCCGTCATTTGCAATGGCCGTAGTCGCTTGCAGTAACTGATAGGCGGAAACCGCGATTTCCTGCCCAAACGCGATAGTCGGTTTTGAGCGCTCAGACCAGTTTTCACTGCGGACTAGATAGCCGGCAGTCTCTCCGGGACTGCCGGCGCCGGTGCGTGAGCCGAAACCAAAATCGCTTAACAACTGATAAAATTTACTTGAACTGATGTTATCCGAAGCGTAGGCGGCCCCGGCGTTACACGAATTAATAATTATTTCTCTTACCGTTACTTTGCCATGCCGCCCTTCGCATTTAATCTGAACGCCCCTGCTTGTAGTATAAAATCCGTTACAGATAAAAGTTGAGTTAGCTGAAATTGCCCCCGAATCCAGAAGAGCAGACATAGAAAAAACTTTTAAAGTGGAACCCGGTTCAAATGCCCAGATAGCGGGGCGGTTCATTCTGCTGTTTGCGTCCGAAGCGCGGACATTATTGGGATCAAAATCAGGCAAGGACGCGGAACCTAGAATATCGCCGGTGCGGGGATCCATCGCTACAAAAATAGCGGCTTCCGCTTTTGTCTCTTCCATTGTTTTTTCTGCAACCTGCCGTAAAATATGCTGGATATAGGCGTCAATCGTTAACACGACATTGGAACCTTTGCCGTCATTATCAACGCCGGACAAAACATCGTTAAAGGCGTATTCAATCCCCTCGTTTCTGTCCCCTACAAAACCGACAATCTGGCTTGCAAGATTTTTTTCGGGATATACCCTGCCTACAATGGGTTGAAGCATTACGCCTCTAATTTTTTTTTCTTCAAGAATGGCGGTAAGCTGCCTCGCAGTGCCATCGTCGATATGTCTTTTTAAATAAAGAAAGTTTGATTCTGATGAATTAATTTTTTCGCTGATTTCAGAAGGGGACATATCAAGGATAGCGGCAAGTTCATTCGATAAAACATCAATTTTTTTAATCGAAGGCCGCCAAACGCTAACATCGGCAAACCGGATTTGAATTGCAAGAAAACGGCCGTTTCTGTCCAAAATAGAACCGCGTTCAGGAAGACTTGTATCCATACGGGCGGGAGGAGGAAGCTCGCCCTTTATCATCAATACGGCGTAATGAATAATCAAATATAAAAGAAAAATCGCTAATAATAAAAAGACCGCTATATAACGCCGCTTTAAATTCATCTAATACCCCAAAACCTTCCCAATAATATTATCGGTAAGAACAGGACCATAAGAACGCGAATCATAGGATACAATGCTGTTGTCTCCTTCGGCATAAAACATTCCGTTTTCCGCTGACATTGTGCAGCGTTTTACCGCTAACTCGCCGGAAGGCGTGTAAAAAACCACAACTTCCCCTTTTTTTGGCTGCCCCCAGCGTAACAGGTACTTATTTGACGGCAATTGCAACCCATAACTTATACGGCTGACTACCAAAATAGCGCCGTCACGAATTGCAGGCTCCATTGAATGTCCCTGGGCAATTATAAAATCAAAAATGAACAACTTTAAAAAAAGCGCGGCTAAAATAGCAAATAAAACAGGTTTTATTCCTTTCATTATATATCATATATAATCCTTATCGCTTTTTTTGTCGATAAACCTAATATGGCCCCAATAATAGAAAAACAACATGTCGTAAAAAGGCGAAAAACGTCCTCTTTCAGGCATAACTATAAATCGGCAAATGTTAATACGGAATTTATGAGCCAATTTTCTCAAAAACCCGCCCATATAAGGAAAAAAGGCCATGTTTCACTGTTTGAGGCGTTTGCAAGGGCAAGACGGCAAAAAACAAGAAACTCACAGTTAAAAATACCGAAAAAAAGAGAATCTCACGTAAATACTGATACAGGCCGTAAACACTCAAGCGGATTTAGTTTTTCATTTCCTCTTTTTGGAACTCTAGCCGTTATCGCAGGAATTGTAGTTATTGCCCTTGCCGCCTTTAACTGGGAAGGTTTGAACATCAGACCTCCTGATATTTACGCTATAACCCCGCCTGTAGAAGACACGGAAGCGGAACAAAGGGTGATTCAATATGCCACCACAGGAATTACCGACATTATT
>NZ_BDHF01000135.1:0-2689 GCF_054786115.1 Treponema sp. R80B11-R83G3
TCATCGTCATCATCATCATCATCCTTTTTTTTTACAGTTAAAGTCGAATTTTGAAACATTCTCTGTATGTTCTAATACCACATCAAATTCTCTATTCGAATTCGGTAGTTTTTTATGATACGAAAATGACTTATCCGCTTGCACCTCGTATCCGCTTTCCAGAATATATGAATGTTCCGTAAATTCAGCAGACATATCATATCCTCTTGTATCCATTTTACCGGTCATATTTCCTATCTTGCTTTTTTCTCCGATACTTACCTTGCCCTGTATAATAGAAATGTCTCCCTGAAAATGAATCCCTTCAAGAGTTGAGTTTTTCTTTACGTTTGAGGCCATTCCTAATATTGTATCATCAAATTCAAATTCTTTATCAAAAACATAATTTACAAATTTTGTAACCGGAATAATGTACAGTGAATGTTTCAAAATTCGACTTTAACTGTAAAAAAAAAGGATGATGATGATGATGACGATGAAGTTGTTATTAAAATTAAGAATTTCATTGGAAAAATAAGTATTAAAGGAGGTAATTTTTTTTATTCAGACTATTTAGTATTCTTAGAATATTTTCTCTATATTTGTCCACTACAATAAGCGCGCTTGCAGTTTCATGCGGCTGGGAAATTAATTCTTTAGTTTTTTCACTATAAACACTATAGAATTCCTTGTACATCTTGTTTACGGAAAAATATTTTTTTAATAATTTATCTATTTCCCGTTCCTCGCCATTCTTCCCATGAATATATAAATGCTCCAATGAATGTGAAAATGGAGCATGCCCAATGTCATGTAATAGACAGGCTATTAGAAATAAAACCTTATTCTTTGCCCAAAATATTTCCCGTTGATCGTTACTATAAATATTCCAATACGCTGAATCTTTGAAATTTTTCAAAAGGGCATCAACGGCTTTTGTTCCCAAATAAAATGTTCCCAATGAATGTACAAATCTGTCATGCCGCGCAGAAGGATAAACTTGTCTCATTCCGGTTTGTTCTATAAAACGAAGGCGTTGATACAACGGCGTATCAATTATTTCATGTACGAATAAGCTGGGAATTTGAATATAACCATGTACTATATCTTTGAATGACTTGTATTCGTCAAAGTCAAACATCATCAATAAAATTATTTTGAAAAGGCAATAGGGGGGCTTTATTTCTTTTTACATATTCTTTTACTATTTTTTTAATTTTCACTGGAATTTTGTTTTCACTTTGTTTAGGATTAAATTGCTCTTCCCTTAATAAAATACGATATTCTGTCATAAAAAATAATTCTTCGTTATATTTTACTGTACGTTTAATATCTTCATATCTAATATTCATATGTATCGTTTTATCATTTTTTCCATTAATATAGTTCTGTAGCAAGAATACTTCTGCAATATTTATGCAGTCTTTTTTCATATTAAGGAACAAGCTAATAATTGCCTGCTTTGAACTGATATTAATCTGTGTTTCCATAATTACTCCTTTTTTAAAGAATCAAGCGCGATTGAGGCATTTGCGTATTGATGAAGCCAAAACGCATGATGTATCCCTTTCCGGTAAATGTCTTCTCCCGAGCGGGCTTGTTTTCTGGTTTCAGTTATTTTTTCCATAGCTTCATTTTTAATCAACTCAACACATCCCTTGATGTTTGCCAAACAAACATTCTTCAGTTGTTCAGAACCAATAATACAAGCAATTATAGCCCGTTGTTTATTCTTAGGATTCTCAGCTGGTTTTTTTATTATAACATCATGACCAAACAATCTTTTAGCTGCACCTTCCGTTAAAACTAAAAATCCACACGAAGAAGCGTTTTCTCCTTGAGAAAATTCCTCTACTTCAATAATAATAAGTATTCCGCTAGATGTCAATAATGGTTGTATCTCTTTTTTTAGTACTGTTTCCCACCTAAAAGGATCAATTTCGTGTAAAACATTCATAAGCAAGACGCAATCAACCTTTCCATTCATTTTTTCACGGAGAGCATTAATATTATCGAAATATTTCTTTTTTGTTTCATCTTCTCCTAATCTGCCTGACATAAGGTCTATGCATCGTATTCTATCTTCTTCGCTTGTTTCGTCAGCAGCATTGTAAGCATAATAATCATATAAATCCATTTCTTCTTCTAACAAACCTTCAAAAAATCTTCCTTTACCGGCACCGAAATCTACAAGTTTTATCTTTTCCTTATTCTTCGCTTGATCAAAATCTAATTCATTTATACTTTCCTTTGCCAGTTTATTCTGTGGATCTTCTTTTCCGTCGATTCTTTCTTTCAGCGGTACTGATACCGCATCTTTTAAGGATTCTTTGGCAAACTCACATAAGGAAAATATATTTGGTAATTGAATAAAATATTCTAATTTTTCCCTATAATTTGCCTTTTGATCCGCATCTTCCAAAAGTCCCTGTAACACTTTAAAAGAATTACTGTTCATTTGCTTTGGTCTTCCATTATCCATATACCAAATATCCGCAGTATCAAAAATTGAAAGTAACGATATTGAGTGTGTGGCTACCCATATCTGAGTATCTATAAATGTAGCCCGAATTTTACTGACGATTTTAAGTAAGACCCCGGGATGTAGGTGCATTTCAGGTTCATCTAACAACAAAACTCTTCTCTCTGAAGAATCAGTTATTGTCTTGTTACAAAATAATGTAACACATAATCTCAGTAGATATTGCTG
>NZ_BDHF01000136.1:0-2649 GCF_054786115.1 Treponema sp. R80B11-R83G3
GCCCGATTTCGACACCGACACGCTCAAATTTCCGCCTGCGGTAAATCCGCTGATCGGTAACGTGTACGTTGGCCCTGAGCCGCCGAGAGTTCCTTTGGTTACGCTGTTTGATAATCCGGTCAAGGTGATGTCATTGGCGCTCAGTCCGCTTATCGCCGCGCTAAAGTTCAGCGTCAACTGCGTTGTAGTTTGCGAAGATGAGCCGTTCTGGGTTACGCTGTTGAGGGTGACGGGGATGGTTGCGGCGGTGATTGTATAAACCGCAGTCAGTACGGCGCTGTTGTTCATGCCTTCTTTAACGGCGATGGCTTTCAGCGTGGTTGTCGCGCTGATGGTAATCGCTCCGTTGTACAGCGTACTGCCCGTTGTCGGCGTACTGTCATTTGTGGTGTAATAAATGCTTGCTCCTGCGGTTGCCGTGTTTAAGGTAACGCTTTGAGCGGCGGCGTAAGTTCCTGCCGGCGGGCTTGCTGTCGGCGTTGCGACTGTTTGAGGTATTGGGTCAGTGCTTCCATTACTGCAAGCCGCCATTGAAAACCCGATTACCGCTAAAATCAGCATTAACAAGCTAATACTGATTTTTAGCACGTTTGTTTTGTTCATGTTTTTCATAAAAAACTCCTTATTGTTTGTTGTGTATAAAAAAGCCGGTGTTCGCACATGCGTGCGAATCCGGCGTTTTTCCAAAGAGGGAAAATAGAGACAGGTTAATTTTTGATAAAAAAAACGGTGTTAAGTGATTTGTATAGTTGACACGATATTTGTTAGGTGAGTAAATGTGTGTAACGAAGAAATTATTTCGCTCTTTCCCCGCACACCGCTTTCTTTTACCTTGTAGCCTCGGTTAAGATGCCTGGGTTATTCACGGCGTATTGTAATACATCGGACATAATGCCTGTGTAACCATCACCCATTGTTTTGTAGCTTTCCAAAACGTCTGGGGCGATGCGGATTGTTATTGTTTGCTTCTTTAGTTGGCGGCATTTTTACGCCTCCCGCATGACTGACAAGCTGGAAGCAAGGAAGGTAATGCTTGCAACTGGTCATAAAACCGAGTCTGTTTTTAAGGGCTATTCAGGCCATGCGCTTGAAACCGATCTAAATGATGTGACGTTATTTCAACGCCGCGTCCATCATAAAAAGTTTTATTCCTTCATCGGGGAAACGTTCCTTTACTTCCCGAACTGCGGTTTCCACCCTGGCTGTTTCTTCTTCGTCTAAGTAACTAATGAGCAAAAAATTCATTTCAGGCCATGTGGCTGTTCCCAGCCGGTACTTGGTTTTGCCCCTGCCGCATACCTGGGGCAATAAGGTGTAGTAGAAGTCTTGTATATTTTTTTCCAAGGTTTCTATGATTTCGTTCTCTACAGAACGGTTGGCGATTAGTTCCATGCGTTTCATTGCGCTACCTCCTTAACTTTTTTTCCCCTTTTTTCATTGAAAAGAGAATACAGTACGGGAATAAAAAACAAGGTTATAAACGTGGCCGAGATAAGGCCGCCGGCTACGGTTAACCTTATGGGCTGGAGCATGGTGGCGGATTTGCCGGGGAAAAATGCCATGGGAATAATTCCTATAATTGTAGTAAGAGCGGTCATCAGTACCGGGCGGAGACGGGACCTGCCACCCTCAATGCAAGCCTCGCCTACAGGGGCGCCGCGCCCGACAAGAAGATTGGTATAGTCTACCAGTATTATTCCGTTATTCACTACTATCCCTACCAGCATTACTATGCCTATCAGCGAAAACATGCTGAGGTTCTGTCCGTACAGGGCGTAAACCGCGACCACGCCGATAAGCATGAGCGGTATGGTACAGATGTTGATAAAGGGGTCTTTGAAGGATTCATATTGCCCAGCCATTACTCCAAAAACAAGCAGTATCGCAAGGGTGATAATTAAAATAAACGTTCGCATGGTTTTGCCGATTTCTCCCCATTGCCCTTCGTAAGTAAGTCCCATGCCTTCGGGAATGATGAAATTAGCGTTGATTAGCTCCCGGACTTTTTGTTCAATTATGTTTATTCGCTGCCCTTCCGTGACATTGCCCGTTATGTGAATAACGCGCGCCTGCCCTTCGCGGTTAATGCTTACCGGTCCCAGGCTTTTATTAAGGCTTGTAAAGTTGGAGAGGGGGATAAGCGCGCCCGTATTTGAGGCGACGGAAATCAGGTCAAGGTCGGGAAGTTTCGCACGGTCTTCGTCACGCAGTTCCAGTACGACCGAATATTCATCGCCCAAGTAACGGAAACTTGTTGCGGTAAGCCCGTTCATGGCGGCGGCTATTTCATTCGCTATGGAGCTTACCGAAAGACCGAAATCGTAGGCGCGTTTGCGGTCAATCACCACTTCAACCTGGGGCAGTCCTTCCGTAAGACTGACGCTCACGTCAACAAGTTCCGGGACGTTTTCTTTTATTATTTCCGCTATTTCCTGCGCTGCGGCGAGACCTGCGCCGATGTCGTTAATGCGGAGAGCCAGATCAATATCCGATCCTCCTCCTGCCAACATCCGCCCCCTGCTCTGACCGAAACTTAGAGAGGCGTTGGGAAAGTCGTTAAAATGCGAACGGAGTTTGTTCATTACCTGCGCCGAATTATCCGCTGCGGGATTATCCATATCGAGGCTTACGCTCAATTCGCCCTTATAC
>NZ_BDHF01000137.1:0-2791 GCF_054786115.1 Treponema sp. R80B11-R83G3
ACCCAGGCTGTAGCAGTAATCCGCGTCAAAATTTGACGGGAAAGCGCACCTGCCTTCGTAGCCGAAAAAATGAGTTAGAGCGCTGAATTTTCCGTTGTACAATTTTTGCTGTTTCATAACTGCAAGTTTTTTCTCTACCATCCCGACAAGTAATTTTTCGGTCTCAATTCTGGAGACTTGCACGTTTCCATGCGGATCCCTGTCCATTAAAAATTGTTGGGAAATATCGGGAGGAAGCGACTGCATTACGCCGTATGAAGATTCGGTTAGTCTGCTCGATAAAAAATACAATTGATCGATTAAATTGGTAACCTCCGCAAACGCTTTTTCCTCATCGGCGATTACGTCGTTAAGCTCTTCTATTAATTTTTTTATTTCAGGTATAAATTCGATAAGTCCTTCGGGAATTAAAACGACGCCGAAATTATCGCCGTTATCCGCCCGCTTTGCTATTGAGGCGCAGATTTGATCCACTATTTCGTTAAGTGACATTCCCATTGCCTCAACTTCTTCCGAAATAAGGCAGATATTCGGCTGCGTTTGAAAAGCGCATTCAAGCGCGATGTGGCTTGCGGCGCGCCCCATAAGTTTTACAAAGTGCCAGTATTTTTTCGCGCTGTTCGTGTCTCTGCAAAGGTTGCCGATAAGCTCCGAGTATGTCTTGCAGGCCGTGTCAAACCCGAAAGAAGTTTCGATATGTTCGTTTTTTAAATCGCCGTCTATTGTTTTTGGACAGCCGATTACCTGAACGGAAGATCCGTTCTCGATAAAATATTCAGCTAACAGAGCGGCGTTTGTGTTGGAATCATCCCCGCCGATTACGACAATCGCGTCAAGGTTTAATTTTTTAGCGGTTTCCAAAGAAGACGCGAACTGTTCGGCTGTTTCTATCTTTGTACGCCCGGAGCCTATTATGTCAAAGCCGCCGGTGTTGCGGTATTCGTCGATAATTTCTGAAGTAAGGACTGTTGTCTTGTTGTTGATAAGCCCGCTCGGCCCGCCGTTAAAACCGTACAGGGTGGAGTTGGGGTTGCCTTTTTTAAGCCCGTCAAACAAACCGGCGATAACATTGTGTCCGCCGGGAGCCTGTCCGCCTGAAAGAATTACGCCTACTTTTAACTCGCGTTTTATTTTGTCGTTTTTTCCTTTTACAAAGGAAGCAAGCGGTTTTCCATAAGTGTTTTTAAAAATACCGCGAAGTTTTTCCTTATCCGAAATTGCTTCGGCGGGCAAGCCCAAACTTACGGTAATATCATCAATAGGGCCTGATAAGATAGCGGGTAATTTTGGCTTATAGCTATAACGGGCCTTTTGTAAAGCGGATATATTCATGAGTTACTCCTTAAGATTTGAATGGACATTCATATCCTTGCATAAAAAGGACAGCTTATTTGTTCTTGTGTCTGTTTTTCCGCAGTTTTTTCTTGCGTTTATGAGTGGCGATTTTTCGCAGTTTGCGTTTTCTTCCGCAGGGCACTAAACTCTCCTAAGGGTTGGAATAATTACGGCTCAAGCCGTATGAGGATGATTATGCCTAAACCGGAAAAAAAAGTCAAGTGAATATCGCGCTCTATTGTCTCATTCATTGAATATTTTTACCTGATTACGGCCTGAATTTTTTGCTTTGTAGAGGGCTTTATCGGAATTCTTTATCACGGTTTCAAGGGTATGATCTTTAATTAATTGCGCGATCCCTATGCTTATAGTAAGCCTTATCTCATTATTCTCGTAATTTATAACGTTTTGTTCAATATTTTTCCGAATTCTCTCGGCTATATTGTAAGCTTCCGTTTTATCTATGACGGTAAACAGTATTATAAATTCTTCGCCTCCAAACCTGCCGAACAGATCATAGGAGCGGATGGTTTTTTGGACAATGTTTGATATTTCTTTTAAAACGACATCTCCCGCGTCATGGCCAAATGTATCGTTGACATTTTTAAAGAAATCAATGTCAAGCATAGCAAAATATATCTCCTGATTCATTCTGATGGCCCTCTTAATATCAGCATCCGCAAGTTCTATAAAGTGCCTTCTGTTATAAATGCCGGTAAGTGAGTCTATGTAGGCCGCCTGTTCCAGTTCTTTCATTAAATTGACATTGTCGGTAATATCCATGAACAGAAAAATTTTGGCGATAAAAGTTTTATTTTCAAGAAAAACAGGGCTGATGCTGGCTTTGAAATATTTGATTTTTTCCCCATTGATGGAGAATTCCACGGAATTATTTTCGCTGGTTTTTAAATCATCAGGCCAGCTTGTTACTGATAATACGGATTCCCCTCTTGAAAGTTTTAAAATATCAGGAAACATTTTCCTGGCGGCGGGATTTGAAGACAAATAATTATTTTTATCGTCAACCAGAACAAATCCTTCCTTGATATTTTCCATGGCGATTACCGTCGCCATAGTAATGACTTCTATTTTTCGGTATTCCAACAGGGCAAGATGCGTTTTTATGCGCTGAATAAGAAGCGACGCGATTAATGGTTTGTGAATATAATCAACAGCCCCCAAACTTAAACCGTCAACTTCGCTTTTTATATCATCCATGACGGTCAGAAATATTACCGGTATTTGTTTGTATTTCTCGTCATTTTTCAGTTTTTTAATGGCTTCATATCCGTTCATAACAGGCATTTCCACGTCCAGCAGAATTAAATCCGGCGTAAGATGTTCCAGTAATTCAAACATCTTTAACCCCGTTTGGCATGGAAACACATCATATAAGCCTTTTAATGTGTCCTTAATGATGGTCAAGTTTTCAGTATTATCATCTACTGCGATAATC
>NZ_BDHF01000138.1:0-2643 GCF_054786115.1 Treponema sp. R80B11-R83G3
AATTAGGAATGAAAAGCATATTAATAAATGAGGATAATGTTTTCACAATCCATGATCTAAAAGAATTATATTATAAAATGCCAGAAGCCTTTCGTAAAAAATTTGAAAGTACTACATACCCAAAAAAGACTATTGAAAAATCATTAGAAGAAATTAAGAACATATTTATTGATTTTAGATATATGAATACAGATCATTTGGGTTTCTTTGTTGATAAAATAATCTTTACAACAGATTATAAAATTGATTTTTCTCAAGTTAAAAGACTTCAAAATTTCCAATTTATTACTATATTATTATATGAAATACAAGTGTTTTATAATTATATAGTTAAAAAAGTTGATAAAGCATTTTTAGATAATTTTGGTAAAAAACAATTCACTCTTAAACCAGATAATACTGAATTATGTGAATCTATAAAAAAATATAATGAAGAATTGAAAAAAGTCCAAATTTCTACTCATGTAACTAGGAGGATATAATATGCGGTTCGATGATGATATTGCACGAGCGGTAAAACATCAAGCCGCTATCGACAAAGAAACTAAAAAAACAGATGAAGAAATTGACGAAATTGTTATAGCTGTAAAGGAAGCAGTAATGAATGCACAATACGATTTTACTAATTCTGAGTCTATAGTGCTAAATCAAAATGGGAAAAAAAGATTTGTAAAACAATTCAAAGACTTGTATTCTGTCGAGAATGTTTTATGCCAATGCATTAAACAAATGATTGACAGGGCATTCAGTATCAAGTATCCCAACCGTAACAAATCTGTAAGAATGTTGTTTGGTGCATTAACTGCTATCAAACAAATGTCAGATTTCACAATCGTAAAATTCGATTTTAAGGATTATTTCAATTCTGTGTCAGCAGTTTATGTGTTTGAAAAAATCTTGAAAATGAAGCTATCTGATCGATTTGAAATAGAACTTATTAAAGAATTTGTGGTAAGAACAAAATTCGCATACGCTGGATTTTGTACATCAAACGTGATTGCTGAAATTATCGCCAAGCACTTTGATGAATATATAAGACGAGCGTTTATTAATAAAGGTATTATTTTTTTTGAACGATATATTGACGATGCGGTAGTTATATTCAATGGACATATTGAGTTATCTGAATGCCACGGCATTTTGCTGAAAGCCATTGATAGTGTATTTAAGGACAAACTAATAGATGTTAAGCCAAAATGTAAAACGAGACTTAACAATAGTAAGTTTGTTTACATTTCAAAACGTAACATGGGTAATGGTACATTTTCGTTCGATTATCTTGGTTATGAATATTGGCTGAATGTTCAAGATAAAAAAGTAAAAATTAAATATGGGATTACGCAAAACAAACGTAACAAGTATGATAAGCGTCTTGACGAATTGATATTGTGTTATACAGATTCCAACCATAAGGATTATAACAATTTGGAACTATTACGTCATAGAATTTCTACGTTTTCATCACGTTCAGTTTATCTAAGCAAAAGGTTTAAATCTGATGTTTGGAAAGTAAGGGGATTTATTACAAATTACGGCGAACTACGCTATTTGCTTGATACAGGGCTTTTAGAAAGTGATACAGAGAATTTTTTAAAAAATATGATTGAGGAGGCATTTAATCGTGCTTCTATTACTGTACCGTATTTTATTAAAGGTTCCAAAGGTAAATCAGGCTATAATTTACTCGAAAACATGAGAATAAATAAAACGCTGTTACTTGTTGAGCATATTGGTTACGACTACCATTCGCTTATTAAGTTGTGTGCAAAAATTGGAATTAGTAATACAGATAGGAATGGAAAAAAACAAAGTTATGGTAATTTAGCAAGAAGATATCTTATAGAAACGAAGGTAGGCTGTTAAATGACGAAGCGGCTAGGTTTCCCTTGCCGCTCCGGAACATTTGCCGTAGCTATGTTCTAAACACTGTGTCGGTCAAGCCGTGCCCAGTGCCGATGATGTGTGTGCTAGGAAACCCCAACACTGCAAGTCTGACTTGCTTGAGTAGAGTATATAGAAAATAGAGGAGAATGTCAATGGGTTGGAAAGGACTCGAACGAAACAAACTTGATTACATTTTAACTGATTTACTTCCTGTTGAACTATCAGAATTATTTTCATTTCGCTCATTTTATGATTTTCTTCTTCAAAAAGAACAGCATAAAGTCCTTTTATACTTAACTGAAAAATATAGAAAAATAGCTGCTCAGGGAGAAAAAATATTATTTAAAAAAGGCTGGGCTACAATGCCACTAAAATATAATATACTTAAAGGAACGACTTCTACTCGTGAAATGAGCGTTGTCCAACCATTATCAGCATTAAATATATTCCTATTTATGGAGTGTTATCAAAAAGATATTCTCAATTTTTTCGAAGTTAAGCATTGTTTTTCAATACGCTATCATAAAAAAAACACAGCATTGTATTACAAATCAAAACTAAACAAAGCTACCCAATACTTTCAATTACAATCTAAACGAACAGGAAGGAATACAGTACAGCAAACTGGAAATTATTTTAGAATATCTCCATTTGAGTCAATCAATTCATTTGCAGATTCTCGAATCTGGAGAATATGTAATTTTAAATTTAGATATTATGCTACAATGGATTATAAATCTTGCTTTGATAGTATATATA
>NZ_BDHF01000139.1:0-2645 GCF_054786115.1 Treponema sp. R80B11-R83G3
TAGTAAAAGACTACATTGATAATCAAGAAGAAGGCGTATTAGGATATGGGAAAAAATTAAATATACGTCCGCCGTATCAGCGTGAGTTTGTCTATAAAGATCAACAAAGAGACGCGGTTATTGAAACAATACAGAAAAATTTCCCGCTTAATGTTATGTATTGGGTAAAGAATGGAGAAACTTATGAAGTTCTTGACGGACAACAGCGAACAATGTCTTTCTGCCAGTATATAAATAATCAATTTGGAAATTCTTTTTTATTATATGTTTTATATAAGATTAAATTTTCATGGCGTTTTTTGTGATCTATATTAGTAAACCAGACCGATGGCGATCTGCCTTTTACAACGCCGTTTATTATTTTATATGCACTCCCTTCTTTTTTATTCTTAATTAGCTCATTTGCAAGTTCTTCGGGAATGTCAAACAACATATCTTCACTCATTGAAGTATTGCCCAGCCACATTTTATTTTCTTTAATCAGCGTAAAAATTTCTTTATATGTGATTGCATTTTTATTCCCGATTATTAAAAACTTTTTCTCATATTCAAAAAGTTGCGCCACATATTCCCTGAACAGGGAAAATGGCGGATTGGTAACGACTATATCTGACTGTTTTAAAAGTTCTATACATTCAGAGGAACGAAAATCGCCATCTCCTTTCAAAATGCCCCATTCATTTTGTTTGATAAAAGTTTCATAGTCTGTGTACACGTCATCAAATCGGCCTTTGTCGTTATAAATACAATATACGGCTTGTTCGTCAAGGTTTTGGGTGAATAAATCGGGATTGAGGTTTTTATAACAAGTAGCGATAAGCCGTTTTAAGCCGAGACCTTTGAATCTTGAAAAGAAAAAGTAAAAAAACTGGCTTACCCGCGGATCATCGCAGTTGCAAAGAACGGTTTTTCCCTTAAAATGGTCAATATAATGATTTGCTTCTTTTTCTATGTCGGTAAGCCGGGTATAGAATTCATCGACTTTTCGCCTTTTTGCATTATCAAGTACCCTTTCAGCCATTTTCTAATATTCTCCCCTCTGATAGAATATAGCATATTATACAAAAGTTAGACTGTACACGCAACGGTATTTAACACCGGAATCGCATAGAACCGCTGATATGCGGTATACGCTTTTTATATGGTATATTTCTTCCAAATAGGGTCAAAATGACCCACTCTAGGCAAATTCCCCCTTTTTACCCTAAAAACAGCCTAAAATGGTGTACAGCTATCCTTCCGTTGGGTTGCCTACCCAAAGCTTGGGTAAAAATTATTATATGTGCAAGACGGTCTTCATGAAGTTATTGACAGTGTTCACAAGGGCAGGAGCGCATTTAAGGAAAAAGCGGAAGGAAGTATTACAGAATAATAATAATGTAGGGCGGCTTTACCGTCCTTTTTTGAATTTAGATTAAAACATTTATTACAAAAAGGACACGCCGAGTAACTGACACCCAAATTCGCTAGTGTACCTTGCCTGTCAGGGTACACTAGATATAGCGTACAGGACGGCAATTTAAAAAAAATTAAAAAATCTTTCCGCTAAAGTAAAGCAAAATGACATCTCCACGCCATATATATATTGTAAATCTTTTTTACGGTCTTGTAAAAAAACATTTATCGTATTCAGCGGAAGCCGAGCTTGCTCGAGTCTTCCGCTAAAATAGCAAAAGAAATTGTGGAGGTATTTATGCGAAAAACAAGAGTGCTTATTGACAATGCTTTTTACCACGTTACTTCTCGAACTAATGATAAAATCAGGGTTTTTGAGAATAACTTGGGGCGGAAAATTATGCAATGGCTTAAAATTATGTCGGCAAAGCGTTGGAATTTTATACACGGCTCAATAGATCACCTGTGGGGGGATAGGTTTTTTTCAAGAGCGGTTAAGACTGATGAAGAGTACCATTTTATTGATAACTACATCGACCAAAATGCCGTTGTTGTCGGGCTTGCCGATACTCCCGAAAACTGGAAAGCGTCAGGGGCTTTTTATAAAAAACGTGGCATTACAGGCTTGGTAGACTTTGACCGCTTCGACAAAAAGCCGATACCGCTTTTGCCTACCATTCCTTTTACAATTTCCAATTTGATACCCCCTGCCCAACTTGCCCACATTTTACATTATATCGGGGCTTATGCCGTAGCATTGGACAGGCTCTATAATTTAGTTCCGCTAATACCCAAACTTGGCGAGACAAAGGAAAACGAACCTACACACACATACCTACACTATTACACGCCCACGCATAATTATTTCATCTATGAGTATGACGGAATGAACACAATGTATGGCACTTATACTGGCGTATTGGAAACTGCAACACCGAAAAGTTTTAACCTTTCCGACTTGCTTAAAAATCCGCTGATGAAATTGGAATTGAATTTTTAGTAAAAATTGCACGTTTATCCCAATTACATATCCGCATAAGGCAACTATGCTTTTTATATGGACAATGAGCAAGCGGAAAATAAATCCCTACATACTAAAAAATATAGTAATGTATTGCTTTTGTGGTAAAATAAACTTGTAACTGACACCACTTTTTCATAGTGTCGATATACTCCCGTCCACCGCTATAGGTAGCGTACTTTTAGTCTGGAGTTTTGCCAAATACAAGCAATCATAAAAAAGCGTTGTG
>NZ_BDHF01000140.1:0-2569 GCF_054786115.1 Treponema sp. R80B11-R83G3
CGAAAAAAATATCAAAAAATTTGGTGGAGATGCGGCAATTGATGTAAAAATAAAATATGGTTCCAACCCAATACAATGGATACTTACTGCAGTAACCGGAGGAATATGGGTTCCAGGAACAGTTACAGTTACTGGTACTATAGTAAAAGTTGTAAATTAATTATCAGCACTATAGTATAAATGATGTAGGTTTTTAAAACAGATTTTACGGCACATAACATACGGTAAAAACCACAGTTTGGGCAGGGGGAATGTCCAAAAAGTTTGAAATTTACTACGAACCACACGAACCAACACGAACAACGACAAGATATGTGCAAAAAGTTCGTGATTTTCGTGTGGTTCGTGGTAGAAATTTTTCTTTTTGGACAGCCCCTATTACCTGCCCCAAACATCTTTTACCGCCGAAACGTTAAATCTCTCATTTTGCTTGACCGAGAAAACAATTCATCATTTACTTTTTAAATTTTTACCATTGACATTGGGGATAGTCTGTGGTATATTTGAATGGGTAGGGAATTCCCTATCTAATGACTGGGTGTCGTCAGAAATGGCCAGATTCAGGGAATAAGGATCAGTCCCAGCCGTACCCGCCTTGCCGATTTGTTTTTCATAAAGCAAATCGGCTGTTTTTTTTATTTTATTTATTATGTTATTAGTATCTCTTCTATGGGTGTGGACTTGCCATTTTGCTTGACTGTTTTTAAAATTTTTCGAAAAAATTTCACACATGGAGAAAGAGAAGAGTACAAAGTGAAATTAGGCTCTTTTTGCGCAATCTTATCGTGAAACTCACGTATTGATAACGAACAACAACATTGCTAATTGCTCATTTCTCATTGCTAATTGGTTTTCACTCCCCTTTGTGCTCTTTGTGTGTGAGTCTTTTTTGAATTCTCTCCCTTGTCCATATCCCCTAATTATATAAAATTATTTTAATGGAACCGCAAATCAGGGAAAAGCCAACTCATAGTTATCGTTGCATGGACATTTTACCGTTGTTTACTGTATATATTCTCCATAGCGCGTTTGGGTTTGGATCATCTGGAGAGCCAGTATATGTTACAACATGAGTACCATTGGCTGTTCTACCGGCATATACATGAAAGTTTGTACCCCAGTGAGTGTATATTTGGTATATTCCATCACCAACTTTTCTAAACCTGAAACGTTGATGAATACCATCGTATGAGTTGTTTTGCTCATAAAGTATAATCTGAAGATTATCTTCGTTACGATTGTTTGGAATATCAATTATGCCGTGGACATTATTTCTTATTATGTACCACCCGTCTCCCAAATGCTCAAGGCGGAAAAGACGGTGCGGTCTGTTTGGTTCATTACCGCTCATATCCCATAAATGGATTCCAGTACCATTTCTGGGATTCACTCCATCTGGCGCAAAAAAACCTTCTAAACTGCCGATAGGAGCCCGCACTGTTTGAAAGACAACATTCATATTTGTAGGCAAATCCGTTACCCATCCTGTCTGTAATTTGGTAGCAGCGATATAATTATCTCCCGTCATCGCCTTTACGGCTACACTGTCCGCAGATCCCGCGTTAACAATTCGCCCGTTTACGCTCGCAACCCGTATCGCCAGCGTCTCGCTTATTTTGTTAGCGTCCACTGCGGGATACGTGACGGTTTGAGGCGTCTGTATCTTTACCCCGACAGACTTCCCGTCGCTGAATTCTATCTTCCACCCGGAAGAGAATGTCACTCCCTGCCGCCCAAGCACCGCCCCCTTGTCGTTAAGCAGGTCAAGCACCAAATTGTATTTCACTTCCGCAGTCGGTGTCACTTGTGAAGCCCCGCCTGAAGCGTTTTTTAACGGCCAATCCAGCTTCCACGCCGCAGCTTGCCCGGTTCCGGCAAAACCTTCATAAACCGCATTCACCACTCCGGTTATCGGCACCGGCCATGACTCCAAGGGCGCAAGGCATACGTCTACGCTTATCGGTATCGTCTCCTTGTCCCAGTCAATCTCCCCTTGCTTGAAATCCGCAGAATATATAAGCGTTGTCGTCAACGGCGTTTTCTTAATGTAGCCGGCCACAAACTGGTCGCACTCGGTCAGCCGCCCAACCCACGCCTTGCGCCATGCTATCGCGTTGCGTATATCCTCCCCCATGCTGCTGCTGGTAATGTCTGCGTTCACGATGTCCAGCCTGCTCACTATTTCCGCAGAGGACGGATTGTAATTCACCGCCTGCAGGTAATATGCGAACGCCTCGACTGCCGTGCCGCTCTTCTGCGCCACTATGCCTTTGGACAGGGCTGTTTCCGCCTGTATCTGCCTGTCGTCCGCCGCAGAGGTCATTGACCGTTTCCCAGCGTCAGTCAGCTTTACGCCCAACTGGTCTAGCAAGTCGGCGGACGCTTCCTGTATGGCGGACAGATTTTCCAGCGCAGACAGCGAGTACGGTTTCGGCCCGTAAGAGGCGACGCGTTTGCCCGCCTCCACGTCTGACACTGAAAACTCCGCCATAAACGAACCGTTCGGCGCTTTAGTAATCGTACCTATGAGGATATAGCGGGCGTTGGCTAGCTTGCCTATGCTGATGTA
>NZ_BDHF01000141.1:0-2571 GCF_054786115.1 Treponema sp. R80B11-R83G3
AATTATTACTTAATTTTGGGTGTAATTATATAAGAAATTTACATTTACATAGTAAGAGATAAATTTAATCTTGCTAATTATTATTAAATAAGATATAATAATACGATGATTTCTGAATTTATTGAAAATTTTTTAGAAACTCGTTACAAATCCTTTATTACTTTTTAGCTTGATAAGGAGAGCAAATAAATGATTGATTTACCGAAAGGGTTTACAATACAGACAAAAAACTTTAAAAAAGTTGTTGTTGAGCAAAAATTAGGTGAAGGCGGACAAGGCGCGGTTTACCATGTAAATTACGGTGGTAATCCAAAAGCGCTTAAATGGTATTCGGGGAAAAAATTTAAAGATCCAAAAAAGTTTTATGCTAATCTTGAAAATAATATAAAGAAAGGAAAACCAACCAATGCATTTCTTTGGCCTGAAGATATAACAGAACATAAAGGAGATGCTTTTGGTTATATAATGGATTTGCGCCCTGCCGAATATAAAGATTTTTCAAGATTTCTAATAGGCAAGGAAGGATTTGCAAGTATAACGGCAATGACTAATGCCGCTATGCAAATTACATCCGGCTTTCGTGAATTACATACAAAAGGTTACAGTTATCAGGATTTAAACGACGGTAATTTTTTTATTAATCCAAAAACAGGTGATGTACTAATATGCGATAATGATAATGTCTCAGAATACGGTAAAAATTCAGGTATTGCAGGGAAAGCGCGTTATATGGCTCCGGAAATTATAGAAAAAGGAGCGAAACCAGATATTAAAACTGATAGATTTTCTCTTTCTGTAGTGCTGTTTTTATTGTGGACAAACAATCATCCGCTTGAAGGAAAAGCCGCCTGTCCTGTGTGTATGGATGCAAAACATGAAAGAAAAATATATGGCGAAAATCCTGTATTTGTATGGGATCCTGATGATAATTCTAACAGACCAGTACAGGGACTGCATAAAGGCGCTATTGTTAAATGGCCATTTTTACCTGTATATGCACAAGATCAATTTATTAAAGCTTTTAGTAAGGATATCCTTAAAAATCCTGCTAACAGAATTACTGAAACAGAATGGCTTAGAATATTTATCCGTATGAGATCGGAAATATTTAAATGCCCCTGCGGTGAAATTTATTTTGCCGATCCGGTAAATAATAATCCATGTCCTGTATGTAAAAAAACAAATACATTTCCTTTTTATATAAAAACATACAGATACAATTTGCCTGTTCATCAGCGAACAAAACTTTACACATGTCATATTGAAAAAGACTCTGATGATTTTCAAACTGTTGCCGGTGAGACTGCTATAAATGGGAATGAATTTGAAATGAAAAATGTATCCAATAAAAATTGGACAGTAACGGTTGAGAACGATGTTACTTCTATAACTCCTAACACCATTTTCAAAGTAAAAAAAGGAATGATAATTAATTTTGGGCAGTCAAATGCCGAAATAATATAGCAAATTAAAGGAGAATGTTATGTCATTAATGGACAAAATTGAAATTCCAAGAAGGACTATGGTATTGTTTTTTATCATTGATACTTCAGGAAGTATGGATGGAAGTAAAATTGGAGCAGTTAATGTAGCAATAGAAGAAGTTATTCCTGCTATCAGAGAAGTGTCAGATGAAAACGCCGATGCTCAAATAAAAATTGCCGCTCTTGAATTTTCTTCTGGAGCGCGATGGATTACCGCAAATGGGCCTGTTGAAGCAGATCAATTCCGTTGGAATTATCTGGATGCATCTGGCGTTACCGATTTTGGGGCAGCATGTAAAACATTGAATGACAAGCTTTCAACCAAGGCATTTATGCAAGAGGCTTCCGGTTCATTTGCCCCCGCAATATTTTTGCTGTCGGATGGTGAGCCTACAGATGAATGGCAAAGCAATTTGGCGGCATTACGGCAGAACAACTGGTTTAAGGCGAGCGTTAAGGTTGCAATAGCCATAGGTGATGACGCTAATAAGGATATGTTAAAAGAATTTACTGGTTCTATGGAAGCTGTATTGGAAACTCATAATGCGGCAACATTGAAGAAAATGATTAAATTTGTAAGTGTTCGCGCTTCACAAGTTGCCAGTAAAAGTTCCAATGTCGGCGAATTTAGTCCGGAAGCAGGCGATGAACAAAAACAACAAGAATTAAATTCAAATTTACAAGAATTTGTTGAAGGAATTGCCGTTACTCCTGATAATGATCAATTGGATTGGTAATGAACAGTTATAAACCATTTGCGATTACTATAATAGGCAATAGTCATACTAAACAAGGTATAAGTTGTCAAGACGCATCATATAAAAATGAAAATGATAATGTATCTATCGCTATAGTCGCTGATGGTCACGGAGATAGCAACTGTTTTAGAAGTGATAAAGGCTCAAAGCTCGCAGTAGCTTGTGCGGCAAAAGGATTAGAGGAATTTGTCGTTATCCATGATCAAAAGTTTAGTAAAGGACATTTAAAGAAAAAAAATAATACTATTAATAATGATTTTGATAAATCAATACGTGATCTTGTAAAATTTATTATCGCGTCATGGCAAGTAAAGGTTGAAGAAGACTAC
>NZ_BDHF01000142.1:0-2559 GCF_054786115.1 Treponema sp. R80B11-R83G3
AACGCAAAGAAAAGTTGCATACTGCATTTATTAAGAGACAGGAATACTGGCGGACAAAAAATGCCGGTTCCTGACACACCTTATATGCTTGTCTTAAAAACGGCAAGTTCAGCATAAGCAGTACATTTTGCCATGCGCAGCCTGCCCTGACTGTACTCAAGGATTTATTCGGCATACATCTTCTAGCGGTAATAAGCATTTTCCCCAAATTAGCCTGAATATTGCTTGAAAATGTTATCCAATAAATTTATTACATTATTTTTAATATCATCAGATAAGTGATTAAGCATTGTTTGGTGGGCAGGTATTTCTTTCCTTATAAAAAGTTCAAAAACCTCAATCTCAAGAACTTTTGCTAATTTTGCCACTGTTTCAGCTTTAGGGTATTTAGTTCCACGTTCAATGCTACTCAGGAAAATGACCGAAATATTTGCTTTTTCGGCTAAAACCGCCTGGGTTAATCCCTTCCGCAAGCGGAAAAATTTGATATTTTCCCCCAAAATGGCTTTTACAGCCTTTCCGTCCATGTATCATACCCCTAAAACCACTTTTATACAATAAAAATAAAAACCATTATTGACAAAAATCTAGCAGATATATAAACTATTTCTATGTGGAATATAAGGAATATACATCTTATTTCAACAAAAACCGCCCTTTTGGGCTGTATATATTTTGGAAAAACGCCTTATAACAAAGGCTTTTTATACAACACAAAAGGAGTGTTTAATATGAAAAAAATCGTAATCGCATTATTACTATGCACGGCACTGTGTGCGGCAGTCTTTGCGCAAAATGGAAATGATTTTGAAATCATACAAAACAGAAGCGGAGGAATTACTATAACCAGATATACCGGTACAACAACAAACGTAGTTATTCCGTCAACCATTGAAGGAATTAGAGTTACGGAAATTGGCGGTTATGCGTTTGACAGTAAAAATATTATCAGTGTAACCGTACCGGACAGCGTTACCAGCATCGGGAAATATGCTTTTAAAGACTGTGATAATCTTAGTAGCGTAACCATAGGGAACAGCGTTACAAAAATTGGAGAAGAAGCTTTTGAAGGCTGCAAGCTTACCAGCGTAACCATAGGGAATAGCGTAACTCAGTTTGGGAAAGATGCGTTTCCTAATAACTTTGCTGACTTCTACATAGGACAAGGGAAAAAGGCAGGGACATATATGTGGTCGGGCAGACTTTGGAAAATTGCCACAGCAGCCGAAATAGAACAAGCAAGGAAGGTGCTTAAAGTAGAAATGATACGGATACCCGGCGGGACTTTCCAGATGGGGAAAGAATTGGCTGGAACCGAAGACGTAACACCCGTGCACACGGTAACACTGAGCGCCTTTTCCATGGGTAAGTACCCGGTAACGCAAGAGCTGTATTATTCAGTAACGGGGAATAACCCCAGTAAGTTTATCTCGGACCCGGCGAGCGGGGAGGCGCAGGGGAAGCGCCCTGTTGAGAGCATAACGTGGTACGACGCTGTTGAATTTTGCAACAAGCTGAGCGCGATTGAAGGGTTGCAGGCGGTGTATACGATTACCAGCAGGTCGCCTTCGGCAGGGTATCCCATATATGAAGCGAAGGTAACCGCAGACTTTAGCAAGAACGGATACCGTCTGCCGACTGAGGCACAATGGGAATACGCGGCAAAAGGCGGGAACCCTAACTCAGCAGGGTGGAAAGAGTATATGTATTCGGGGAGCAACAAAGTAAGCGACGTAGCTTGGTATGGCGACAACAGCGGTAATCGTACACACGAGGTGGGGAAGAAAGCACCTAACGGTCTAGGTTTGTACGATATGAGCGGAAACGTGTTGGAGTGGTGCTGGGACTTTTACGGCAACTATACCGACTGGGCGCAGACTGATCCTATGGGTACGTCTTCGGGGACTAACCGCGTGTTTCGCGGCGGGTGCTGGCGGTATTCCGCCGAGTTACTGCGTTCCACGTACCGATTCAACTACACCCCGAGCGGCCAGAGCCCCTCTCTTGGCTTCCGGCTTGTCCGTCCCTAGTTTCAAGTAAGAGTAAAATGGAGAAATGCCCGAGCATGGGAATAGAGCGCACCTGTATCTAATACCGCTTTTCCCTAGTGCCGTTATGCGACATTTATACGTTACTGATAGAATTTATTGCTAATTGCTCATTGCTAATAGAGCACAGTGATAAAATGCCCATTACCGCAATAAGATGTATGCCGAATAAAACCCTTGAGTACAGTCAGGGCAGGGCTGCGGGTGGCAAAAACATCTTCTGTGGGTTCCCCGACGTAGAGACTTTGGAATAAAACAAAGAAAATTCAGAGAATAAAAGTCCGGCGACGTACCCTAGATAAAGCTTTCTACCCACCACTATTTAGTCGCCGGAAAGGCTCGGAGTCGGGCTCTCCCAGAGTTTTTGCTACCCGCAGCCCTGCCCTGCCTGTACTGAATAAATGCTTGGGCATACATCGTGTAAGCAATTGACATAATTTCTTAAAAACGATATAAAGAGATTAAATAAACACTCATGGAGGAAATATGAGCTACGTAGACAAAATTATCT
>NZ_BDHF01000143.1:0-3448 GCF_054786115.1 Treponema sp. R80B11-R83G3
CAGGCGTTATATATTTTGCGGCGTTTCTTAGAGACTCAATAGATGCGTTTAAATCGATCACATTACTATCTTCGCCTATTCCAAATAAGTAAGTTTGACCTAAAAGAAAATGTGAAAAAGGGTCGGTTTCGTTTTTATTAATTGATTCATGTAAATCTTTCAAAGCCTCTTCGTAAAACCCTTTAGCATAACTCTGTAATGCCCTATTGTATAATTCTCTGGCCTGAGTACATAATGGATTTTCGAGCGTCTTATTAATATCATCCATTTTTTTACAAATCGCCTTTGATGATTCCTGTACGGTACTATTTAAATAGGCAAGTCCCATACTCATTTTGGAACCCATATCCCCTAATTGCCTTGAAACATTCATAAGCGAGCCATCGAGTTGTTGCGTATAATTGTACAAGGCATTTTCTGTTGCAATTTGATTGTCAATAAGCGTCGATTTTATTTCTCCGGCAAATAACGCGCTAGCGGCGATCTGCCTGTTGGAATTACTTTCTATTTCAGAACTAATGGATTTATTAATTTCTCCTATATATTCAATATATGAACGCTCTTTTGCGGTATATTGGCTATAATAAGAAGGTACAGGTACATCGGACATAATTTACTCCTTGTGTTTATAAGCCTTTATTATACATATTTGATATAATATTACAAGTCTTTTTCAATAATCCAAATTAAATAATATCTGTATATACCTGTAAAACCGGTATTTAACATTTTATATACTATTGTTTTTCTTTAAAAAACCATAATTTCTCAAAAAAAATCCAATTTGTTAAACGCTTCCAGAAAATTGCCGCCCTTTACAAGAATGCCGTTTTTTGCGGCGGCTCCAATACCTGCGAAAAATCCCATTGGGACAGACAAAACCAAGGCGCACGGGCAGGAAATTACAAGAAACACAAGGGCGCGGTGTATCCAAAGTTTCCATTCTAACATGAAAATCAGAGGCGGCAGAACGGCAAGCAAGAACGCGAGTATTACGACAATGGGCGTGTAGTAACGGGCAAACCTTGTAATAAAGTTTTCTGTTTTTGCCTTTTTATTTGCCGCGTTCTCCACCAGATTAATTATTTTAGAGACGGTAGACTCGCCGAATGTTTTTGTAACTTCGATTGTCAATTTCCCGCTTAAATTCACGCTGCCTGATAACGCTTCGCTCTTTACGTCCGCTTTTTTTGGAACAGATTCACCCGTTAACGCGGACATATCAAGCATAGAAGACCCGTCCGTAACAACACCGTCCAACGGAATTTTTTCGCCGGGCTTAACGATAATTACGTCTCCTATGCAAACGCTGTCAGGAGACGTTTTAATAATTTCACCGTTCTTAAATAAATTAGCGTAATCCGGCCTTATATCCATCAAACTTGTAATTGATTTTTTTGACTTATCAACCGCTCTTTCCTGAAAATATTCGCCTATCTGATAAAACAGCATAACGCCCGCCGCTTCGGGGTATTCACCGATTGCGAACGCCCCAATCGCGGCGATGCACATTAGAAAATTTTCGTCAAACACCTGTCCTTTAAACAAGTTACCAAACGCTCTCAGTATTATGTCAAATCCAAGCAAAAGATAAGCCGCAGTAATAAGAATAAAAGAAATATAACTATCCTGTAAAATTTTACCAAGGATGATTCCAGAAATTAAAATGACGGCTCCGGCAATCATTCTAATAATATTTTGTTTTTCATTAAGTTCTATACTAAGTCGTTTTTGCGTTACAGGTTTGCAGTCATCAGTATTACAACAATCACAAGCCATTTTTTCATTCCCCTTTTATTTATAAAGCTAAAATATCAACATCAGAACATTCCCGATGTTACTCCTTTATATGTTCAAAACCTTTCTCAAAAATATCTTTTACGTGTTTGTCCGCAAGCGAGTAAAGAACAATCTTTCCCTGTTTTTCGTATTTAACAAGGTTTGACATTCGCAGTAATTTTAATTGATGGGAAACTGCCGATTTTGTCATATCCAGCAGAAACGCCAAATCGCATACGCACATCTGTTTGCAGAAAAGCGCCCATAAAATTTTTAAACGGGAATTATCAGAAAACATTTTATACAAATTCGCCAAATCATAAAAATCCTTGTCCTTAGGCATTAAAGGGCGAACCTGCTTTACTACCCCTTCATGGATAACATCGCAATCGCATGTAAACTGATTATTTTTCTTCATTTTTACGCCCCTATCTCATTAAAAAACGCTTTAATAATTGAACACTTGTTCAACTATTAAAATATATAATATTGCGGCGTTCTTGTCAAGCTTTTTTAATTATTTATTTAAATTTAATAATCAATTATTTGTCGTTCTAAGTAATAAAAAATTTGTTAAAAATAGTTGAAAAATACAGTTTTTTATGGTAAACATTCATTTAGGACGGTTTATGGGACAGCAAATTATAGACATTTGGAAAAATCATTACGCCGTAATACTGACGCTTGCAAAAAATCTTGCTGCGACGGCGGTTATTCTCATTCTTGGCTTGAGTCTTTCCAAAGGGGCGCGCAATCTGGTACAAAAAGCCAATTCAAGACTGCCGCAAAGCGATGAGACTGCGGTTCCCCTACTGCAAGCGGTTATCCACTACGGAATCATCATTATCTGCATTATTATAATCCTCAATATTTTCGGGGTAAGCACGGCAAGTCTTATTGCAGTCCTTGGCGCGGCGGGCGTGACAGTCGCCCTTGCGCTGAAAGACACTCTTGGGAATATCGCCTCTGGAATAGTCCTAATTTTTTTGGGAACATTCCGCAAGGGTGAGTACGTTGAATTCGGTTCATTTAGCGGAACCGTAAAAGAGATAAATTTGTTCACCACGATTTTGGAAACCCCCGACGGCATTTTCATCTCCGCCCCCAACTCCAGCATCTGGGGCAGTCCCTTAAAAAATTATTCCCGAAACGGAAAACGCAGAATGGAACTCTCAGTAGGCATAGCCTACTCAGATTCAGTTGATGCCGCTTTTCAGGTAATGAAAGACATTATCAACGCGGAAAGCCGTTTCTTAAAAGACCCAGCCCCCGAAGTTTTCCTGCAATCCCTTGAAGACAATTCAGTAAAAATCACAATCCGCGCATGGGCCGCAAATCAAGATTACTGGACAATCTACTGGAAAATGAATAAAACCATCAAATCAAAAATTGAAGAAGCCGGCCTGCACATCCCCTTTCCCCAACGCGACATTCACATTATAAAAGAAGAACCCATGGATTTTTTCGATAAAACTTCACACAAAGAACACAAAGATACAAAGCTCACTAAGGGGGATTAGGGGTTGTTGTTTAAAAGCTGATTGTCCTGCCCACGCTGAACTTGCCGTTTTAGACCAAAGCATATAAGGTGGTATACAAAAGCCCAGGAGGGAAACATGGGCAAAAGAAAAAGTTATACTGCCGAAGAAAAAGTAAAGATTCTCAGAGA
>NZ_BDHF01000144.1:0-2542 GCF_054786115.1 Treponema sp. R80B11-R83G3
TCCCAGAACATAGATTCATTAAGCTTAATGGATACCTTTATCGGATTAGCCTTACTGTTGGCAGGCTGGCTGTCAAGGTATTTCTGTAACTCCGCCGCGCTGTTGAGGCTTTTGGCACTTCCGCTCTGACCAAAGCTATTTGCCGCTGATAATATGAATACTGCTGCAAGCGCAATCACAAACGCTGTGAAAATAGTTTTTTTCATTTTAAACTCCTTTTGTGGTTAATTTCTATCTCATAGTAACATTATAACATAAAATTATAAATAAAACTAAGTAGAACTGGGAATGTCCAAAAAAAAATTACGCTAAAAAGTGAATTTTTTTGAAAATATTTTTTACCACGAACCACACGAACAAGGAGCGAAGCGAGAGCGAAGATATTTACTACAAATATGCGTGTAATAGAGAATCAAAGGGATCATTGGGTTTTGTCCGACAGCTACGCATGAACTTCACGATAAGATAACGGACAAAAACCCCTTAACCTCCGCTCTCCGGTACGCATATATTTGAAGCAAGTCTCTTCGCTTTCTTTGTTCGTGTTGGTTCGTGTGGTTCGTGGTAAAAAAATTTTTCCTTTTTGTTCGTGTGGTTCGTAGACAAAAAAAGCCCCCGACCGCAATCAGGGGCTTCATCACATTTTGCACAAAAAACTAGAAAGGCCTCTCCGCTAAATACTTGTACTCTTTATACACGCGCTCAGCCTGTTTCTTGGCTTTCGCGAGCAGCATGTCGGCGCGGGCGGGGTCTGCGGCTTTAAGGCTCTTGAAGCGGACTTCTTTGTACATGAAGTCTTCAAGGTTGTAGGTCGGCTCTTTTGAGTCAAGCTGGAAGGGGTTCTTTCCCTGCTCTTTCAGGCGCGGATCGTAGCGGTACAATGGCCACAGGCCGCATGTTACCGCAGCCTTGCCCTGATCCAAGCCCTTGCTCATGTCGATGCCGTGGTTGATACAGTGCGCGTAGGCGATAATCAAAGACGGGCCGTTGTAGGATTCAGCTTCGCGGAAAGCTTTAATCACCTGAGCCATGTTTGCGCCTAACGAAATTCTAGCTACATAGACATAGCCGTAACTCATGGCGATTGCGCCAAGGTCTTTCTTGACAATTTCTTTTCCTGAGGCGGCGAACTTCGCGATAGCGCCAACCGGCGTGGATTTTGACATCTGGCCGCCGGTGTTGGAGTAAACTTCGGTGTCTAAGCAGAGCAGGTTTACATTCTTGCCGGAAGCGAGTACGTGGTCAAGGCCGCCGAAACCGATGTCGTAAGCCCAGCCGTCGCCGCCGAAGCCCCATACAGACCTTTTAATAAAGTGGTCGGCGAGCGAGAGCAGTAATTTTGCCGTGGAACTTGAATTGCCTTTTAGGGCTGCTTTTAGTTCGTCAACATTTTTGCGCTGTTCTTCGATAGCGGCATCGTCAGCCTGAGCGTTGGCAAGGAGTTTGTCGATGATTGCGGCGGCTATTCCTTCGCTCTTTGCTTTGGCTGCCATTTCATGGGCATGGATAGCAAGCTTGTCGCTTGTAAGCCTGAAGCCCAGCGCAAATTCAGCGGTGTCTTCAAAGAGGCTGTTTGACCATACGGGACCGCGTCCTGCGGCGTTCTGGCAGTAAGGAGTGGTGGGCAGGTTTCCGCCGTAGATTGAGGAACAACCTGTGGCGTTGCCAATGAGTGCCCTGTCGCCGAAAAGCTGGGACATAAGTTTAATGTAGGGCGTTTCGCCGCAGCCGCCGCAAGCGCCTGAGAATTCAAATAACGGGCGTTTGTAGGCAAGAGCTTTTGGATTGCTCAATTCTCCGGCGGCGGGAGTTTCAGGCAGGCTCATGAAGTAATCCCATATCGCTTTTTGTTCGGCGTGGAATTCGGGATCATCAGAATATGATTTATAGGTAAGGGCCTTAGGAGCATTGTCGTCTTTGCACTTGGGACAGATATTAAAGCATACTCCACATTCATAGCAGTCTTCGCACGCGATGACCAATGTCGCTTTTTGCCCTTCAATCGGTTTAGGTTTGATCTCTGTGGTTTGGAAGCCCTTTGGCGCTTTCGCGATCTGATCTGCCGTAAGGTTTTTCATGCGGATACAGGCATGGGGGCAAACCACGGAACAGAAACCGCACTGGGTGCAAACGTCGGGGTTCCAAATCGGAACCCTTTCCGCTACAGAGCGTTTTTCGTACTGGCTTGTCGCCGTGGGGAAAGTTCCGTCTTCCGGAATTTTACTGACGGGCAATGTGTCACCGGCTTGGAAGGAGGCGGTTCCCAATGTGTCTTTTATCCACTCGGTTCTTGCCGTGGCAAAAGGCACTTTCATGTGGTTAGAGCCGTCTGCCTTGGAAGGATAATCCACTTTTTCAACGGCGCCTAACGCTGCGTCTACCGTCTTGTAGTTTTTCTCAACAACGTCGGCTCCCTTTTTGCCGTAGGAATGTTGGATATGCTCTTTCATTAATTTGACGGCTTCGGCTTCTTCCAGTATGCCGGAAATTTTAAAGAAGGCGGCCTGCATAACCGTATTTGTACGGTTGCCCATTCCCGTAT
>NZ_BDHF01000145.1:0-2554 GCF_054786115.1 Treponema sp. R80B11-R83G3
GGTTTAAATGTTACCCCATTTTATTTTTCTTTTAAATCTAAAGACGGATGGGGTTTTGGTTTATCTACCAATACGGAAGGAGTGGGTATCCTTGGGATTTCAGGAAAGATGCTTTCCATTAGCCAAGCTGTTAAGGAAAACTCAGACCTATCCGGCGCTTTATTTGCTTCAATAACGATAGATACATTATTTAATATGAAGGATTTAAGCGTACCGGAATTAAATATAAATATTAATCCTTCATTATTTTATACCCTTGCATATTTAACTCCGTCGCCTAAAGCATCATCAGGTCTTGTGTATACGCTGGATTATTCAAAGGGGACTGTACTGTGCGTTGATTATGATATGCGGTTATATACCGGATTTCCATTGGATAGTGATAGCTTCTACTTAACTTCAAAGCCGGGATTTGATTTCAGTATTAGCGGTGAATATCAGCTTGCCAAAAAACTTGGATTAGACCAAAAATCGCCGCTTTTAGATTTTGACGTTGGTTTAGACTTAATCCATATTCCTTTATTTTCGTCAAGAATTTCAGATTATAAGCAGATAAAAGGAAGAGTTGGCAGTGATGAACCTATAAAATTTATTGATGATGATGATAGCGATGGTAATGGTTTCTTATCTTCTTTTGAACCAAAAGATGATTCCAGTGATGGTAAAGATGAAATCCAGGTATTTCGTCCTTTTAAAATGATTGCATACGCGAATTGGCGGCCATTTGGGACAAAATTTCTTACTGTAACTCCGGTACTTGGCTTCTGCATTAACACTCTTTATTATGAACCGGCTTCTTTGGAAATAGGCATTAATGGATGTTTAAGTTTGGCCAACTTGTTTCTTGTTAAAGCCGGACTTAATTACACGGATCGTATGTTTGTAAACAGTCTTGGTATAGCTCTTAATCTTAGAGCTTTTGAGTTTGATATTGGAGTTGATTTTAGATCGCAGACTGCTGCTCAGAGTTGGACCGGCGGCGGTTTGGGCGTAAATGTTGGGTTAAAGTTTGGCTGGTAGGCAAACCGGCACAGAAAGTTCCGATGAAAACGGATTATGACGCTTGAAATCCGGCAGCCAATCACTGCCGGTTACAAGCTCCTGACAAAAACCGTCTTCTATTTTAAATTCGTCAAGCCACTTGATAACTGTTTTATATTCTTCCGCCGATAAATAACGTTGCGGCATTTGCCGTCTTCTGTTTGGGATAGGCGTATATTGCGTCATCAAAGAAAGCATAGCGCGCTCTTTAGCGTTATCTGCAAACCAGCGCAGTACGGAACGCGTAGAGTCAAGATAGCCCGGTAGAATGAGATGCCGGATAATAACTTTTTCACGCGCACCCTTAGAGAACTTTTTTCCCGCAAATTCAATCATTTTTAAAACAGCAGCCGCAGCCACATCAGGATAATCCGGCGCGTTAAAAAATTTTGCCGATACTTCGCTATCCAACGTTTTTAAGTCGGGAAGGTAAATGTCAACATAGTCCTTTAACAGTTCCAGCGATTCCATTCCGTCATAACCTGAGGAATTCCACAGTATTGGAAGTTGTACGCCCGCTTTTCTCATTGCGATAAATCCTTCAATAAGTCCCGGCACCGCATGGCTCCCCGTTACAATATTGATATTTTCCGCTCCCTTTTCGCATAACGCGGCGCAAATTTCCGCAAACTCCTGCGAAGATACGGTTCTGCCAAGGCTTATGCCCAGACTCTTGGCGTTTTCTAAACCGTTTTCATCTTCGCCTTGCGAAATTTGGTAATTTTGGCAAAAAGCGCACCCTAAATTACAACCGCTGATAAAAATTGTTCCCGAACCGCCTGTTCCAACAAGCGGAGGCTCCTCGCCTTTGTGAATTACAGCCGCCCCGATTCTTAATTCGGAAGTTTCTCCGCAAAAGCCAATCTCCCCCGCAAGGCGGTCAACTCCGCAGTTTCGCGGACATAGGCGGCAAGATTTGTAATGCGTCAAGCAGGAGCTTTCCATAATAAATTGTAACATTAAAATATTTACGAAGTAAATTAGACTTGCCTGAAAGATAAAATTTTCGATATTACGAACAAATAATTTGCTTATTTTTTGTTAGGTCTTTTTTTTCCGTAATTATACTTGTATTGTTTTTTTAAACAATCTTCGCAAATTGTTTTATCGTATTTTTTTCCAAGAGCTTTGCCGCAACGTGGACACTGATGTTTCTTTTTCCGCAGATCATAACGTTTTTTTCGTATTTTATTTATCTTTTCCGAAGTTTCACTATTGTAATTACGAAAAAACTCGCGACAGTCATCACAATAGATATATTTACTTCTTTTACTTACCTTGCTTCCGCATCTTGGACAGCATCCGCTTTTTTTTCTTTGACGATAAACACTTCGCCTATCAGAGTTTTCAGTTGGCATTTTTTCCCTTCCTATTTAAAACATGATTATATGTGTGAATTATACACTAAATAAATAATTTTTGTCAGTTGATTTCTATTTGTTCATTTTTATAATCTATGGTATTTTATTATAATTTAGCAACTTAAAAAAAACACCAGTGTCAAAATTATATC
>NZ_BDHF01000146.1:0-2472 GCF_054786115.1 Treponema sp. R80B11-R83G3
CACCATGCCATGCGCCCCTTTGCCAATCCATGCCGTTTCTGGGTTTTGAAAACGCCGCAAGGTACTGTTCAAGAATTTCTATTTCAGTTTTTTTTAACTTTTCAGCTTTTTCCGAATTTAAAATTTCATCAATCGCCGTAATAACGACGCTTTTTGTATAAGGCCTAGTTCCCGACAACGGTTTGCATAAGCCCCTTATTTCCGCCTGTTCCAAAATATAGTAAACATTATTTTCCAGAGATACGGAATTATGCGTTTGCGCAAAAAGCGGGAAGCAAAAAAAAGCGTATAAGCAAATATAAGCGGCTAATGATTTTATTTTCATTTAATTATAATAACAAAAAATAATAAATACAGTCAAGTAAACACGCGTACTACCTGACAGATTCCAATTTTTTATTAATACAAGTCATGATACCGTCTTTTTTTTCGTTCCATAAGTGCATTGCGCCGCCGAGGCAATTTTTATAATCCTTGCAATTCAGGCATATCCCCGTTTTTGTCCAGCTTCTATCGCGCATTATTTTAAAGCGGTTATTCCATACGTCAATAAAATTATCACGGTATATATTTCCCTGTATAAAATTCCTATTAATGTTGGGACAAGCCGATATGGAACCGTCTGCCAGTACGGACGCTATCTGTATGCCTGCTCTGCAGAAGAAATACGTATCGCGGGCTTCCAATTCGTAATCGCCAAGCCATGCTTCACAGCTGAACGATACCGCCATGCGTTTGTCGTTACGCGAACTTACAATAAAATCCATAAGCTGTTTTAACTGCCGTGGCGTTAACTGCAACATACCGTTGTCCGCCGCCCTGCCGATGGGCGAAATGGTAAACAGCCGCCACGCCTTTACATTCCGTGAAATTAAAAAATCCCTAAGCTTCTCAAGTTCGTCAATATTTTTTTGATTCACGCAGGTAACCACGTCGTAATTCAGTCGGGCGCAAGAGGCAATCAATTCCAACGCCTTTACCGCTTTTGAAAAACTTTTTTCATTATTGCGCAACCAGTTATGGTTTTGCTCAAGCCCGTCAAGGCTTAATGTCAGGGAACCCATGCCCGCATCAAGAAGCCTATTGTGAATGTCGGGAGTATAATCGTACCCGTTAGTCACTATCCCCCAGCGGAATCCGTTTTCACGCAGTCTTCTGCCGCAATCGGGCAAGTCTTTTCGCAGGATTGGCTCCCCGCCTGTTATCGCCACCGTTATGGTGTCAGGCTTGCATACGTCTTTCAAGGGCAGAATCGCATTTAGAAAATCATCAAAAGGCATATCTGAAAATTTGGAATCTTCTATGCAGTCGGACCCGCAATGGAGGCATTTTAAACCGCAACGCCTTGTACACTCCCAAAACAGATATGTCAACTCATGCAGGGCGGTTTCATTCTTTATAAAATTCCGTGAAATAAACCGGGTAAACCTATTCTTCATCTGCCTCTAATTGAATATTCAGAGGAGTATCCGCTTCGTTAAGACTAATTGTTTTTTCCAACGTTTTATAAGAGCCATTTAATGGACCGTCAACATCCTCAAATAATAAATTATACGAGGCTTGCCCATACGCGTAGATATTGAATTTACCGTCACTATCCGTAGAACAAGATGAAAAATTTTCAACCGATACTTTTATGTCTGGAATTGGATTATCCGTTTTTGAAGTGACTGTCCCGCTAATGGTAACGTCATCCATAGGCATCCCATAACAGGCTTGAAACAAAATCGAAACGGTTGCCGCTCCCAATCCCTGATAAATTCTCCTTAAAACCCTGCGGCTTCTATCTGACAATTTAACCATAATCGGCCTCCTAATAAAATAATAACTCACTTTTGTTAATCGCGCAACGGTTTTTAGCGCTTGCACTCAGACGGAATAAAAATAATTAAAATAGTAGAAAAAAAGAAAAATAAAGCGTATTGTGTAATAACAGAAAATAAAATAGGGAATTAATATTTATTTTTTAATAAAGTTTGATTAAAAAGGAGTGACTAAAAATGAAAAAATCCATCCCGACATCAAATAAATTTTGCCCGCAATCGCTGTTTCTTTATGGCGCGTATAAGGAAGACAAAACTCCGAATTTCGGGTTATTTGGCTGGTTAAGTTATTACTGGGACGAAGAAGTGGGCGTAATGGCGTGTATAGGAGAAAACAAATTAACATTAGACCTGATACGGAAGAATAAAGTTTTTTCCGCTAATCTTGTTACGGAAGAAATACTGCCCATCGCGGATTATTTCGGCAACAAACCCGGCTATGACAATGATAAAATGAATATTGAAATTGAAACGGAAAAAGGGCAAGTTCTTGACGTTCCGATTTTTACAAAAAGTCCCTTTGTTTTTGAATTAGAAGTCGATCAATCCGTAATATTTAAAAACAGTGAAGTGTTTTTTTGCAAAATAAGAAACGCGCTTGCCGATGAATTTTTATGCGACGAATCAATGAGCGTTGAAAAACGAATAA
>NZ_BDHF01000147.1:0-2542 GCF_054786115.1 Treponema sp. R80B11-R83G3
GTGAATAATAGAGAGTTACAAAGAGCAATAGGGAGTAATAAAAAAAGTGTAGCATAATTCTTTATTAATCCTACACAACTATACACCATGATACACGGATTTTTTTTTACGGGGAGCGTGCGCGTCCCCTAAAAAAGCCATAATTTTGTAATTATAAATTTTATCAATGTAGTAAAAGATTTTTTCGCTCTATTTTTTGTTTTTTATCGCTAACAAATAGCAATACAGAGCAACCAGTAGCAACAAGGAGTAATACAAAAATCAATCAAATTATAATTCGTGTTTTCACTACCTAAAATTAAGGGGGCAGGGGGGACGCCCCAAAAGGCAAGGCGTTAAGCCTTGTAGATGAAAAAGTCGGCACGGCGTGGCGCACAATAAAATCCCCATTCTGAATAAATGCGCCGAACCTTTAGGTGAGGCAGTGCGCCCAGACATAGCGAGGTACTTAAAAACTTTGGAAAAAATAAATAATAGCGTCCCTATTTATAAATATTTAAACCGCACCCACAGGGTGTATGTGAAAAAATCACCCACTATCCCGAAGCCTTAATCTGAATACCTTCCCAATACCGCCCATCATTCATACGTTTTTGCTCCAAACCCAATTCCTTTAACCTCAAACCAAAAAACCGCTCGCTTACAGCATTCTCATTATTATCATCACACCAAACTTGATAACACTTAAACAATTCCCTAGCCTTAATAATAACGCCAACCTGCTGAATACACCGCTCTTTAATAAAATTCCCTATAACGTCCATTTCCCCACGATACTCATCAGTAGCCCTAATAATAACAATCGGCGTTCTCAATCCCTCTTTACGCCACCGCATAGCGCCTTCAATAAGCCAATTCAAAATCCCTGAACTTTCCTGAATAAGTTTTTGTTCAAGATGTTTATCCTGCCTTTCTTCCTCAATGCGAGTAATGAACGGCACAAGCTTAATCCGTCTCCAAATACCGTGATCAGTACCCTTAATGACTGGCTTATGGTTAGTCGCCATAAAAATCTTGAAAGTCGGCACAAAATTAAAAAACTCCCCATACAAAAACCTTGCCGTCATTCGGTCATTCCCCGTTATCTGCTTAATCAGCGGTTCAGACAACCGCCGCCCATAATCAGCTTCAGTAGTAGTAACAAACCGAGTACCCCTCAACCTTGCAATGTCATTTGTAATATGGTCTCCAGTTTTACGCATAAAAGTTTCCGTAGGCGTAGCAATAGCGTAATCACCTAACAAATTCATAATAGTATTTAAAAAAGTGCTTTTTCCATTAGCCCCTGTTCCGAAAAGAATAAACATAGTTTGCTCCGATGTATCGCCAGTAACCGCCCACCCTGCGGCATTTTGTATAAAATGAATTAACTCCGCATTATAATTCATAATCTCCATAATAAATTTTTTCCACGCTGGACAATCGGCGTTACGGTCATATTCCACATTGGCAAGCCGAGTAATTAAATCCTCCTGTCTCTGCTCCCTTATTTCCCCTGTCCTCAAATCAACAGTTCCATTACTAACATTCAACAGCCACGGGTCTTTATCAAGATCATCAGTAGACACATTCAATTCAGGTATCCAACTAGCGACTTCAACAAGGGCTTTTCTCCTTCTTGCGCTTTCACTTTGCATAGCGTGTTTTTCAATATCTATACGCTCCCTGTAATCTGCGGTTTTCAACAATTCGCCATAAATGCCTCTAATCATCTTCAAACCCCTGTCATGGATTAAATAACCGTTATCCATTTCCCACCGCTTATTATTCCACACGATCCACTTTTTCCATAAATTGTTATAACGTATATCCTTACCATGCTCTACAAACAAACGGTAAGCGTTAGTAGTATCCGTAAATTGAAGCAAACCCTTTTCAAGCTCCATTTTGCGAAGATAAACGCTTTCATCACCTATATTATCCCTCATCAGTATTACTCCTTATTCAAGTTTGCGTAAGCAAACAACGTATAATCGGAATTCTTGACCGCAGGTCAAGAAAACCCCCCTATTTGCAAAACTTTAGCGTACATCTTAAATTGAAAACGCAACAAATCAAAAGCGTTTTCTCTTGTAACAGTTGGCAATTCACTAGTACACCTGTTATACATCTGATACAGCAAAGACAAAGCCCCCGGCTTTTTTCGGTACTCCCTATTTTGGAAAAAAGCGCAAGCCCTATATTCATCTTCCGGCATATCTAAATTTTTTATCTTGTACCACAACAGCAAATCTCCCGCCCATTCAAATTCATGTTCCGCATATTCTTCAAGAATACGCTGTTGCCTTCGTGCAATATCCTTGTATTTTTCTTCCGGCGACCCCCTTTTCAATATTCAAATCTCCTACATTGCCCACAAATTCTTGTTATAATTATTTTCCCTCTTGCCAAACATAAACCTTGCTTGCCTCTCCTGCCGCCGTCCGTCCATCAGCAAAAGTAACAAACGCCCAAAACGCCCACCAACCCGATACGTCTATTTCCCCCTCGATACACTCATGGATAATAACGCCATTAGCCGTATCAGAAACAGCGGCGGCAA
>NZ_BDHF01000148.1:0-2537 GCF_054786115.1 Treponema sp. R80B11-R83G3
GACCACGGCAGGGTTGGAGTGAAGCCTTTGCAAAAAAGCCGGATGATAAAGCGGATAAATTATTGCTTCCTGACAATATTGACAACGAAACTTTTGAATGGGTTTGGTGATGGAACAATACTCAATCTGTCTTGTTAATTTGGAACCAACGATTGGGCATGAGATAAAAAAGACTCGTCCTTGCGTGATTATTTCTCCAGATGAAATGAATCAACACATTTCAACTGTTATTATCGCGCCAATGACGACAAAATCGCGCGCTTACCCTACTCGTGTACCGTTGACATTTAAAGGTAAAAAGGGCTGGATTGTCCTGGACCAAATCAGGGCTTTAGACAAAAGACGCGCCATTAAAAAACTTGGAAAGCTCAGTCCCAATAAAATAACAGAAGTAAAGAATGTTATTAATGAAATGCTCGTGGAGTGAGCCGCTGTTGTATTATTTATTCGTTCCCACTTCTTATCTATAATTACCGCCCATACTACGAACCCGCTAATGAGCGCTGTTACCAGAATTGAGTGTTTTTTGCGGCGGTTGGGGGCATTCAAATTATAGCCTCTTGAAAATTTTTTCGAATTTATTCATTTTCGGTCAAGCAAAACGGCACTCTCACGTCATATATAGGTATGTAATTTTTGAACCTTCTTTCGAAGGTTCGGTACAAAACTGTATTGGAGTTATTTATGAAAACAAACAATCAAAATCCTGCTCAGCACGAGTGGGGACCCTTTCCCTTCGGAGACGGGGAACGTATCGACGTAGAAATGTCATTCCACCCGATTGACGATGAGCTAAACAGGGTAGAGTATTTTGCGTCCAGATTGTTCGTAGGGCAAGAGATAGAGGGTATCGAGAAAACCTATTCCGATTTAAAGGAAACTTATCAGATTTCGATACTGGCGCAAAAACCATTCTTCCCCGATAAATACCTGACGCATACCTTTCAGTTTTATGATCCGCGGACTAATGTTTCATTGGACGGCAAGATACGGATAATCACGCTGGAATTGGAGAAAGCCGACGCCTTCATTGGCAAACCTGTAGAAGAAATGACGAATGCGGAACAATGGGCGGCGTATTTTCAGTATTTGACAGACGAGCAAAAAGAGAGAAAATAAAGGAGATAATAAACCGTGAGGAGGGAATAGCGATGGCTACTGACACACTGCGTAAAGTTTCAGCGGAATATGAGGCTTATGCGCTTTAAACCAGCCTTATGAAAGGCGAACTCGACTGGCGGAGTGGAATGAGGGATGCAAAGAACGAAGGCCGTAAAGAAGAAAAACTTGATATTGCCCGAAATCTTAAAGGGATGGGGTTATCTATTTCTCAAATAGCCGAAGGAACCGGCCTCTCCCCTGAGACTATTGCCCAGTTGTGATGTTTTTACAATTAACAATGAGCAATTAGAAATGAGTAATGTTGCTGTAAGTTAGCTTTGCGTATTGCTAATCTGTACTATTTCTTGAAAGATTTTAATCTAAAATATTTCACACCAAGAGCACAAAGGAAGAGAAGGACACAAAGAGGAATCAGGGGTTTTTGTCCGTTATCTTATCGTGAAGCCCACGCATAGCTTTTGGACAACAACCCCTGATCCCTCTTCCTTTGTGTTCTTCTAAACTTTGTGATCTTTGTGTGAAATTTTTTTAGAATTTATTCATTTTCAGTCAAGCGTCCGGTTGGGAATAAATCAAAAAAGGACTTGATAAAACAGTCTTTCTTTGGTATTATTTAAGTACTTGCCTTTGGAGGTTTTTATGAATGTTAATTTAAAAGAAGATGTAAAACCAATTTCCTATATAAAGACAAATGCTGCGGAAATGATTGACTATATCAATAAATGTAAAAATCCAATAATTATTACTCAACATGGTGAAGCAAAAGGGGTCTTTCTGGATATTGAATCATATCAAGATATGATCAATGCGTTATCTTTAATGAAATTATTACAGTTTTCTGAAAAATCTGTCCGAGAAGGAAAAGTTTATGATAATGACCAAGTATTTTTAGAATTAAGAAAAAAAATTGGTCAAAATAATGGATAAAAAATATTTCATAAAATGGACTGCGCCCGCAAGAGAAGACATAAACGAGATTATTGATTATATCTCAAAAACAAATATAAGTTATGCAATAAAAATATTAGACAGTATAGAAAAGAATGTTAAAAAATTGGATATGTTTCCCGAACGGTATAGAATTGTTCCGGAATTGGAAAAATACGGATATTTAATTTATAGGTCTCGGCACTAAAATCAAAGAACGTTTGTCGCTTGAAAACTGTGGAGAAAATCTCAAGCCAAAAAGCCGTCTAATCAAAAGCTACACATGCCACAAGACATCTTCTCCCTCTTTGTGATCTTTGTCCCTTAGTGAGCTTTATGTGAAAAATTTGCGATTAAATTCTTTCAGGGGGTAATAATTTGGCGGAATTAATAAACAGTTACGAGAACACAATCAAAGAGCAAGAGAACTTACTGGCGGACTTACGGAAACAACTAACCGCAATGTCAGAAACCTACAAGAAGCAGTC
>NZ_BDHF01000149.1:0-2463 GCF_054786115.1 Treponema sp. R80B11-R83G3
ACGGTTCAGCCGAAGCTGAGAAAAACGAATTTGATTTTAAGAATTATTTATTATTGGTCGCGGAAGACATGGAGTTCAACAGGGAAATCCTGACCAAATATCTGGAAAAGACCGGCGTAGTTATAGAATTTGTCGAGAATGGTAAAGCCGTTGTTTCCAAGTTTACGGAAAATCCCGATAAATACCATTTGATACTAATGGACATTAATATGCCGGAAATGAACGGAGACGAGGCGACAAAGGTAATAAGGGCGCTTGATATAAAGAAAGCAAAGGAGATACCTATTATCGCCATGACTGCGGATGTTTTTAAGGAAGACATTGAAAAATGCCTAGCCGCCGGTATGACCGATCATGTGGCAAAACCCATTGTTCCGAAAAAGATATACTCTACCCTCAAGAAACACTTGGTTTGAGTCTTCTTGGAAATTATTGTTTCTTTAGATTTCTTTTTACAAAAAGAGGATCAAAGTATTGTTCCACATTGATTTTATTTATGAAATGTTTTAAAACAACGCGGTAAACAAGAATGGAAATGGCTATTGCCGCAATGAAAATTAATGTAAAAGCCCAGCTATAACCTGATTGCGGTATTACCGGAATCAGGAATTTTGCGTACAGAAGAAATAAAATTATAAAACTGACAACGGCGACAATAGTATTGAACAATGTCGCGCCAAGTATAAATAATATTGTATTAACTTTTTTATTCATTGTGTTGTTTCCTTTTTTTTAGGAATAAAAAACATAGTGACAAGCAGTAATAAACAGCCTACTACAACTGACGAATCGGCAATATTAAAAGTCGGCCAACGTTGCATTTTAAAGAGGCCGTAAATATTTACGCTGATGAAATCTACAACTCCGTCAGAACGGAAAATACGGTCGATGATGTTTCCAATTCCGCCTCCGATAATTCCCGCCAATGCCCAGCGCTGAATCGGGGTGAATTCGTCGGATTTAAAATAATACCATGCCAAAAAACCCAAAACCAAAATGGGGACTATGACAAACATTACAGGCCTGATAACATCAGGAAGATTTTGTCCCAGACTGAACGCTATCGCCTTGTTGCGGACATGATAAATCCATAAAAAACCGTTATTAAAAACATCTTTAATCAATCCTGTCTCCGGTTTAATTTTTACAATAACCGCTTTTAAAACTTGATCCACAAGAATAATAAACGCCGTAAGTGAAAATGGCAGTATTTTCTCTTTTACAAATTGTCTCATTTTTATACTCCTTATAACCCCGTGGGAATATCCAAAAATTCAGCGTCAATGGCAAGTTCCGCCATTGTATGACGCATAACAGCCTGAAGTCCCCAGACTTCAGTACAGTAGTGGCCGCCGGCAATCATGTTAAGCTTCCCTTCCAGACATTCATGATAAACCGTATGTGAGCTTTCTCCCGTTACAAATAAATCCACGCCTTCCTCAACCGCTTCCCGCGCGTTTTCCGCCGCTCCGCCCGACACAACTGCGGCGGTTACGCAGTCTTTTTTTCCAAAGGGAAAAACTCCAAGCGGCGGACGCCCCATAAAACTGATTTTTTTTACCGCTTCGTCAACTGTAACAGGTTTGGTGAATGTCCCTTTAAAGCCTATTTTCCGCCCATGGTACAGTCCGAAAGGCTCGATGTTTTCCAAGTTTAAAAGTTGCGCAAGAACGGCATTGTTTCCCAGCTTAGGGTGTTGATCCAAAGGCAGGTGCGCCGCATACAGGCAAATGTTATGATCAAGCAAAAACTTTATCCGCCGCCTTAGATTTCCGGCTATCCGGGCTGGAGCTCCCCAAAAAAGCCCGTGGTGGACAAACAGCAAACCCGCCTTCGCGGCGGCGGCCTGCTCGAATGTTTCCATAGCCGCGTCAACTCCAAAAGCAATTTTACGGACAGCACAGCCGTCATTATCAACCTGAATCCCATTCAGGGAAGTGTCAATGGAAGAAAAACCTTCTATATCCAAAATTCCCCTGAAAAAAGCGTCAAGTTTCATAGTTGTCAACTCTGCACTCACAAGGGACAGTGTATCACATAGAAAAAATTTATTCTAGTGATTGGAAAAAAAAGCCGCATACCGGAGTATGCGGCTCTGTGAAGTGAATTAACTACTCTTAGCCTTTATTGCTCGCAATAAGAAGATTGGCAAGAACCATAAGATGAACAGCCAGCATTTGCAGTAAATGCCAGAAATCTTTGAAGCCGCCAGTTATCCAAGAAACAATTTCTACGATGATATACACTGCCCAAATAATAGCAATGACAAATATCAAGACATCCATGAAAGAAATTGAAACATTGAACATTTTCAAAAGAATTAGGACACCCGCCACTATCACAAGCGGCTCCCATAAAGCGCGCGGAATTTCAGCCAATTTGGCAAGCTCAGTTGAATAGATCATCATTGCGCTGATAGCGGTGTTAAAATTAAGGGTCGCGGTGTCTTTTGTTATCTTTTCA
>NZ_BDHF01000150.1:0-2451 GCF_054786115.1 Treponema sp. R80B11-R83G3
TCCCGAAGACAAGTTCAAAAGGCGGCTCGAAAAAATCCCAAAACCGGAGTTTATCGTTCTGTACAACGGCGCAGACCCGTATCCCGACTACAAAGAGCTAAAGCTTTCAGACGCTTTTATGAAAACTAACACAATAAAGATTGATTCGCTTCTGGAGCTTGTAGTGCAGGTTTACAATATCAACAAGGGGCGCAATCAGGATATATTGGGCAAGAGCAGAACGCTTGACAATTACAGCCGGTTCATTGACAAAATACGGGAGTATCAGAAGGAGTATCAGCGGAAATATCCCGATAAGAAAAAATTACTTGATAAATCGTTCAGATCTGCGATAAACTATTGTATAAAGAACAACATTCTAAAGGATTTTTTAAGGAAGCATGGTTCGGAGGTATTGAATATGCTGTACGGTGAATATGACCCTGAAGTAGAAATGAGAGTTGTCAGAGAAGAAGCTCTTGAAGAAGGCGAAGAAATTGGCATAGAAAAAGGCATGGAAAAAGAAAAATTAATTATCGCAAAAAATTTGCTTTCAAAAGGTTCAACGCTTGAATTTGTGCATGAAATCACAGGACTCTCCACAGAGAAAATAAAAGAAATATTATGAGCAGTTAGCAGTGAGCAATTAGCAATTAGCAATTAGCAGTGAGCAGTGAGCAATTAGCAGTGAGCAGTAAGCAATTAGCAATTAGCAGTGAGCAGTAAGCAATTAGCAATTAGCAGTGAGCAGTGAGCAATTAGCAGTGAGCAATTAGAAATGAGCAATTAGCAGTGAGCAGTGAGCAATTAGCAGTGAGCAATTAGCAATTAGCAATTAGCAGTGAGCAATTAGCAGTGAGCAGTAAGCAGTTAGCAATTAGCAATTAGCAGTGAGCAATTAGCAGTGAGCAGTGAGCAATGTTGTTGTTCGTTATCTATGCATGACCTTCACGATAAGATTGCGGACAAAAACCCCCGATCCCTCTTTCTCTCTACTATACGCATATTTGTAGTAAATATCTTCGTTCTCTAGGTTCGCTCCTTGTTCGTGTGGTTCGTGGTAAAATTTTTTCGAAAAATTTTTAAAAACAGTCAAGCAAAACCGCGAGTCCACGCCATATAGGGTATGTAGTTTTTAAAAACCGTCCTGCGGCGGTCAACTGCAAACCACTATAGGAGGACACTTATGGAAGCAAACAATCAAAATCCCGCTCAGTACGAGTGGGGCCCTTTCCCTTTCAGGGACGGGGAGCGTATCTTGGACATCCGCTATGACCATGTGTTCAAAGCCGTATTCACCAAAGACACGTCAGCGTCAAGAGGCGCGTTGTCGGACTTGATTTCCGCGCTTATCGGGCGCAATGTCGCGGTGGAGACTATCACAGCCAACGAACCGCCTATTAAAGATTTGAGGCAGAAATACGTGCGCTTCGACGTATCATGCAGAACAAAAGAATGCGAGCTTGTCAACGTGGAAATGTCATTTAATCCCAACGCTGATGAAATGGTGCGCCTTGAATACTATACGGCGATATTATTCACCGGGCAGGACATTCACGGGGATGATAAAAATTATAACGATTTGAAAGAAACCTATCAAATCGCAATTCTTGCGAAAGGGAAATTTTTTCAGGACGAAGACCTGATACACGATTTTTCATACAGCGATCTTAAAACCCGCGTCTGTCTTGGCGGAAAGACAAGAATAATAACAGTAGAGTTGGTAAAAACAAAACCTTTGACCAAAAAGCCAATTGAAGAGATGACAAACGCTGAACAGTGGGCAATATTTTTTGAATATTTGACAGACGAGGAGAAAAGGGCTAAAATTATTAATATAACAAACCGAGAGGAGGGCATAGCGATGGCGGTAAAAACAATGACGGGCTTTACGCAGAATGAGATAGAGTACATACGCAAGATGGGTGAGTTAAAAGCTGAACTAGACTATCAAAGCGGAATGGTATGCGCCGAACGAAAAGGACACAACAAAGCCTGTCTTGACATTGCCCAAAAAATGAAAAATGCAGGACGCCCATTGAATGAAATAATGGAATTCACCGGCCTCCCCATAGAAACTATTACCCAAGGGCTACAATAAAGGACATAATAAACCACAAAGAAGTGAAAACCAATTAACAATGAGAAATGAGCAATTAGCAGTGAGCAGTGAGCAATGTTGTTGTTCGTTATCTGTGCGTGGGCTTCACGATAAGATTGCGGACAAAAACCCCCGATCCCTCTTTCTCTCTACTATACGCATATTTGTAGTAAATATCTTCATTCTCTAGGTTCGCCCCCTGCTCGTGTGGTTCGTGGTAAAAAAATAAAAATAATTTCATTTTCAGTCAAGCAAAACCGCGAGTCCACGCCATATAGGGTATGTAGTTTTTAAAAACCGTCCTGCGGCGGTCAACTGCAAACCACTATAGGAGGACATTTATGGAAGCAAACAATCAAAATCCCGCCAAG
>NZ_BDHF01000151.1:0-2428 GCF_054786115.1 Treponema sp. R80B11-R83G3
TTACGCTTCCATGCAGGCTGAACGCGCCAAGTGGCAGGGCGTTCTGGAAAAAATGGAGCAAAAAGACGAGAAATATTTTCATGACATGGAAATATATACTTCCAAAACGTTTATCGATTCTTATTACGGAGATATGGGCGGGATTTGCCTTTCAGCGCAACCTCAGCAAATATTAAAACCGGGATTTTTTGTTCAGCGGCTTTTGGATGTTACCGAGAAGCAGATTATCGGAATGTCAATACTCTATTTATCAAGCGGCGGTTTTGGCTCGCCTCTGGTTCAAGCAAAAAATTTCTGGCAGGCCTTCGCATTTAATCCGTTGTCTTCAGTATTAAGCCACTATTCGGAAAAACAACAACTGTACTTATACCTTCAATACAGAATGAATATGGAAAAAATAGCGTGGTCAACTAAACTGCCCGTCGTATTGTCAGGCGTTGACACGCCGTGGGGATTAATTTCAAATAACGGTTATTTTGGCGATATGATTCGCAAATATGAATACTCAAAATTAACAGCCAAAAAAGTTTCTAACGCGAAAGGTTTGTCCGTATATTATAAAGAAGACGCGTTCGCAGTCGCGTTAGTAATAATTGATCCTCGCGGTTATGAAGAGGCTGCGGATTTATCGCAAATACCGACGTTTCACGCTCACCGTGAATTACAGGACGCGGAAAATTTTAATTTTTAAAATGTTTTGTTCTCATTCCCCATTTTTTCTCTCTTTGTCTTCCTTTTTTCTCTTTTCTTTCTTCATTGCTCATTGCTAATTGCTAATTGTTAATTGCTCCCCACTCTCTTTTCTTTTTTCTTTTGAAACGCTATACTTCCCTCATGCCAAACACCAAACCCCTGCGGCGTTTTTTCATCAATTTGTTCACTTCGGGAAGGTATAAAGACCAAAGCGAATTCGGCATATCTGATAACGTAATCCAGTATGGACTTTTGAATTATATGCTCATAGGCGGGATAATCGGCATTGGAGCATTAACAGCGGCTATTGGCTGGCAAAGGGCATTCCTCAGCCGCCTAATTTGTTACTATTTTATATTTGTTTCGTTTATAATCCTTTTTCTTTCGCGGACAAAAATAAGGATAAGCCTTTTATCACTCATCTATATAATAGCCCTCAGCCTGTTCGTCATAATGCACATCTGGGACGGAAAAACCCACGGCGCAAACTTTATGTACGTCTTTTCAATCCCGCTTGCCTCGATATTACTATTGGGAATGTTACGCGGCATAATAATAACCGTGATAGTCGGAGTAATAATATCATTGCAGTTGTTTATACCCGGTCTTTCAAGATTTGACTATCATTCTGATTTTGCATTACGGGTAATTTTAGGCTATTTTATCGTTTCATCGCAGATGATAGTAATTGAATTGACCAGAAAAAACAAAGACCGCAAAATTGAAATCCAGAGAAAACAACTGGACGAACTTAACCGCGCAAAAAGGGAATTATTTGCCAACATGAGCCACGAAATGCGAACCCCGCTTACCGTCATGTCGGCTTATGCGCAATTCGCCGTTGAGGAAATCAGGGAGAACGGGGCAAACGAACAAACCCTCGCCGACCTTGCCACAATATCGAGCGAAGCGAAACGCCTTGCGGAAATGGCGGACGGCACGCTTAAAATATTGCTGTCCGAAGGACACGAAACCGAAACGCCCGTTGACGAACAAAAAATCGCGCCCGTAGACATAGGCGAATTATCCGCGCAAATCGCACGGCTTTTTGAACCAGTCGCCAAACGGAACGGACGCGCGTTAACCGTGGCAATCGGGCAAAACATTCCCCGCATACTCGCGGACTCAGGCTTGTTGACACAGTTATTATGGAACATATTACAGAACGCAATAATCCATTCACAGTGCCAAAATATTCACCTAACGGTAAAGGCAAACGGTCTTGACGTAACAATAACGATAAAAGATGACGGTTGCGGCATAGAAGCGGACACACTGCCGCATATTTTTGAACGCGGCACAGGCAGACACGGCGGAAGCGGCATAGGGCTTTCAATCTGCCGTGAAATAGCCCAAAAGCACGGCGGCAACATCGGCATACAAAGCGGACAGGGACAAGGCACAACCGTTACCGTCAACCTGCACGGAATTGACAGGGGGCATTAATTATGGAAGAAAAAGGAATCGTTTTACTTCTTGAAGACAACGAGAAAATACTGGACATAAACCGCAGAATGTTGGAAAAAGACGGGCTTGTGGTACTAACGGCGCAAACCATAGAACAGGCGCGGGAACGCATAAAAATCGCCGTCCCCGACGTGGCGGTGCTTGACATAATGCTCCCCGACGGAAGCGGGCTTGATTTTCTTGAAGAACTGCGCGAAGTAAGCGACGCGCCCGTACTTTTTCTGACGGCAAAAGCGAAACGCGCCGATGTACTGGCGGGATTAAAAGC
>NZ_BDHF01000152.1:0-2591 GCF_054786115.1 Treponema sp. R80B11-R83G3
TATATATATTATTTATATATATATATTTTTTTTATGACTTAATGACTAATAATAAAATAATATATTTATATTATAAGAGGTTATAGGGAGATGTTGAAACTGAGTTAATGTGGCGGTCATCGGGTCATTCAGTCATTGGGTAGCGGTTATTATCAGCCATTGCCCCTGCGGAAAAACCGCCTTGTTTAATGATTTAAATTTCAATTATTTTTTATGGCGGTTTTTTCGCATAGGGGTCTTAGCGACAAAATTTTCAAGTTGGGATTTCAAGAGGGAGTACAACTCTCGCTTTTTTTTTATCAAACGAGAGCGGTTTGTTTCGACCATTTTTACAAGTGGGGATTTTATTGTGCGCCACGCCATGCCGATTTTTTCATCTACGCCCCTTGACGGGGCGCGGTTATCGGTTCCCCCCTGCCCCCTTAATTTTCGGTAGTGAAAACACGAATTATAATTTGATTGATTTTTGTATTACTCCCTGTTGCTACTGGTTGCTCTGTATTGCTATCTGTTAGCGATAAAAAACAAAAAACAAAGCGAGAAAATCTTTTACTACATTGTTAAAATTTCCAATTACAAAATTATGGCTTTTTTAGGGGACGCGCACGCCCCCCGCAATAAAAATGGCCTCCATGCCAGTTTTATTGCATGAAGTTTTTACGATGTAAAAACTTCACCAAGCATTGGTAACAGCAGCATCCATGCTGCCAAGAGAAAAAATTCGTGTATCATGGTGTATGGTTATGTAGGATTAACAAAGGATTATGCTACACTTTTTTTGTTGCTCCCTGTTGCTCCTTTTTACTCCCAATTATCACCTATTACTATATTTTTTTTTATTTGTGTATCTTAAATAAAAAAAAAGGAAACTTATAAATATATATAATATATATATAGAAGTGGCAAATTCGTCTTTTATGCTACATTTGCTACACTTTCAATGATTCATTTTCTGGCGATTTTTTAGCACGGCGCACTGGCTCACCTAAAGGTTCGCCGCATTTTTACAAGTGGGGATTTTATTGTGCGCCACACCATGAAGAATTATTTATCAACACGGCTTAACGCCGTGCATTATCGGGCGGGGGTTTCATCGATTAAAATTAACAGGTTGTAATTCCAAGAGGGAGTAAAACACTCGCTTTTTTATTTATCAAACGAGAGCGGTTTATTTAGAAAATTGCCCCCTGCGAAAAAGCCGCCTTTTATAAAGATTTAATTTTCGATAATTTTCTATGGCGGTTTTTTCGCAGGGGGTCATCGGCGATTTATTTTTTTTAGTTACGGAATTTGGGAAGGCTGTTTTATTTACGTTAGCCGTGTGCGTATTCCGCTCCGCCTGTTGTTATGCGACACGCCGGGTGGGGCAAACTACGCCTTTCTGCGGCGGAGTTGAGGCGGTTGCGGGCATGGACGCCGCTGTATCTGAAAAAAAAGGCAAACATGGATGTTTGCCTTTTTTTCTTCCTTACAGCACACGACCAACGGGAGTGGGCTGCTCCCCCCCTTTGAGCCGGTTAATAGTTAGTTTTGCGCCTGTAGCCTGACCATATAATTTAGCGTTTTATGCTTAATCGTTTTTTAATTTAAATGAGGTCGGGCAAATTTGATTTTTACGGGTCTTTTGTTATATGGGCAGGCGGAAGGCGCAAAAGTTTCCTTATTAAAATTAGGGGGGGTAGCACGGCGGCAGGGGGGGGTACGATAATTTTAACCGCCTCAACGTAGCCGCCGTATTTCGCTGCGCTTGTGGGTCGCGCTGGCGGGTGGGGCGTACTGCGACTTGCCCACACGGGTTTTATAATGCGTGTTTAGCGGCATTTTGCGAAGGGCGGGTTGCCGGGGTTTTTTGTGCCTTTTATTTATTTTCTTTTTGCCTATAATTTTAGACAAAAAAGTATGGCGTTTTATTTTGTTGTTGTGTTAAAACACGTCCGGCGGTACGCCGTTGTTATTATGCCATTTTGGAATTATTTTAGAAAAAAAAAGCGTGAGGATTAGCTTTTTTTTTCATGCCCATGCCCAACACGATGTTGGGCATGGGCGCGAAGTTTGCCTGTGTGGATTATGCCGTGTTTTCATTTTTATTAAATTTTGCGTTTTGCCCTTGCCATACTTTTTTGTCCATTTTTATCCAGATTTTTTGGATAGCACATCGAATGTCCGCACAAAAAAGGGCGGTCTCTACCGAAAAAATTGCGTAGTGGAGCGCAGCGGAACGGAGCAATTTTAACCTTTAGGCTTTAAGAGGGTGGCGACTCTGGAGCGGGGATGATGTGGCGTGTCTGAATTAATGTTATTGGGAGCGAATAAGTACTGAGGGCGAATTTTTACTTTTTATAAATTTATGGGTTCGGGCTGTTGCTGTATTGCTCTTAGCTTGGTATGCGCGTAGAGAGGGATTTATTTATTATGTTTGTTATTTTGTAATTGGGAGCGCGACAAATAGGGAATGTGTTTTTTGTTTGTTTTAATCTTATGGGCAGTTCAGCACTACGAAGTCAATACTGAATTATTACCCCCTGCCCCGCGCGCCGGGTGGGTGGGTCTACTCTCGCTTTGCTCTCGGACTGCGCTGCGATGGGCAGGGC
>NZ_BDHF01000153.1:0-2302 GCF_054786115.1 Treponema sp. R80B11-R83G3
AATGCCGATATTGGTCGATAAGGTTAAAAAGGTACGGATATTCGCCGTCCTTATAAATCATCCCGCGCAACACATTCTGCGGATGCGTTCCGAAATTGGAGCCGTTTCCGTCAAAGCACGCCAAAAGATCCCTCGACAGATGCGGTATGGCTACTATCCCGCAGTCCTCGGCTTCATTGGCGGCGGGAGCGTGAGTGTTTTGTTTGGAGGGTATCCACGGGTTCCACGGTCCGCCGTCAAAAAGCGTATACCATGAATTGTTGCAGGTTCTGTACGCTTTTGGTCCCTCCTCCCAGCAAGTGGCAATCGCGCATATAACGGACGGATATTTTTCTTTTATATAATTTATTAATTCCGCGTCCATGTAGTAAGACCCCGTAGAGGAGGGATAGAAGCCAAATATTTCGTAAAACTTTCCGAATACGTCATCGACTATCGTCTTCTTGTCTTCTGTCGAGAACATCCATATACAAAAATCTTTCGTCTTGTATTTTTCCCGAAATTCGCCGCACGGCAGCCCCAACAGCGACAGGGCAATTTCATCACCGTATTTGCCGCTGTCGTCCTTAGCGATCTGTACCGCTTCGGCGTTAAACAAACTCGAGTATGTCATTTGAATGGTTGTTTTTAACCCATTTTTATGCGCAATGCTTTGCTGCAATTTAAAAATATCCAAAGATTCGGTTAATAAGCTTTTTGCGCCAATATCCTCTTTCTTGCCGTGTCCTGTAACTTTTTCCGCGTATTCGGGAACTAATTCGGGACGGTGTATCAGGTTTAGTATAAAATTCGACATTGCTCCCGTCCCGTTTTTAACATCACCGTTTGCGCGTGATGATTATTCCTTTAAAGCTCCCATCATTACTCCGTCGATTATGTACTTCTGGGACGCAAAGAACAGTACCACTGCGGGAATTGCCGCCAGTACCGTTCCGGCAGTAACGATCCCCCAGTTTGTGTCAAAACGCTGCTGCGTAAATTGGAATATGCCCACCATTACGGTAATTTTATCGTTTCCTTTAAGGAGGATGTTGGCGATTACGAAATCGCCGTAAGTGCTCATAAACGCCAGAATAGCGACAGTGATCACCATCGGACTTATTATTGGAAAAATTATTTTCCAGAAAACTTGCCAGTAAGTGGCGCCTTCAATGAGCGCGGATTCATCCAGTTCCTGAGAAATGGAATCAATGAACGATTTAACCATTATTACGTTAATGCTCATAGACCCGGCCACATATATGCAGATTAATCCGGCGTGCGTATTAAGGCCAATTGCAGGAAAATAATTGCCTATTTGCTGCATCATAATAAAAATGGCTATCATTGCGAGAGTCCCGGGGAAAATGTTCAGGATCATAATTCCCATCATTACTCCCCGCTTGCCTTTAAACCTGAAGCGCGACAGCGCGTAAGCCGAAGTGCATGTCAGCAGTACAATTAAAGATACGGAGATTATTGATATTTTAAAGGAATTAAATACCCATTTGCTAAAATATAAATTGGTATTGCTAATCAAATCCTTGTAGTTGTTTATTGTAAGCCTCTCAGGAATCAGCCGCGCCCCAAGAAGGGAACGGGCAGGATTAAAAGAAGTGGCAATAATCCAAAAAAACGGGATTACCGCAAATAAAACAAGCGCAATTGCGATTATATATTTTATCAATTTAACCATATCCCTGTTAATGGTATACATGTTTACTTGATCTTTCATGTTGATACTCCTTTACCTTTTATGATTCCTTAATGGTTTTGGTATTCATCGTCTGGAAGAGCACCATCAACGCCACTAAAAGGAAAAGCATTACCGTAATAGCCGCGGTAAAACCGTAATCAGCCGCGTTAGACGAACTAAAACCAAGGCGGTAAATGAATGAGATAAGCAGGTCTGAATATCCCATCGGCACCGCAGTATCCGCCATCGCCGGCAATCCGGCGTTAAAGCCCCAGATAAGGGTAAAGTTATTGAAATTGAAACAGAAAGAGGCTATCACAAGCGGAGCCAATATGCGCATTACAAGCGGTAAAATAATTTTTCGTACCACTGTAAAAGGATTCGCGCCGTCAATTGACGCGGCTTCAAAGAGTTCTTTGGGTATAGCTTTGAGCGCCCCTGACGAAAGCACGTAAAAATAAGGGTATGATAAATACACATTGATAAGGATCAGGGCAAAACGGGTCCAATTCAAATCGGTAAAAAACTTTGGAGAAGAGCCAAAAATGTTGGAAACTACCGTTGTAACCAAACCCATATTTTCATTAAGCAGACCCCGCCACACCATGATTGAAACCAATACGGGAA
>NZ_BDHF01000154.1:0-2348 GCF_054786115.1 Treponema sp. R80B11-R83G3
TATGATGAAAAAAAAGAGACAAATTTTCTGACAAAATCACAGTCATTTATGACATTGAATTCCGTCAATATCCCTAATAACATGGCAATTTTATCTTTATTTAGCATTTTTTTCTTTTATGCGGCAAGGGATTTTTTTTTACAGGGGGGAGCGTGCGCCCCCAAAAAATGCCATAATTTGTTAATAGCAAATTTTTTTCTGTCAAAAAACGTCGATTATTCGCCTGTTTGTTTACTTTATAAAAGTGGCGCAAGGGAGAAACCGCACCCAAAAGGTGTAAATTAAAAATAAAAAACCACAGGATTGCCCTTATCACCGACAAAATCCTGTGGCTTTTTTCTCTTTTCTTTTTTCTTTCTTATTTCATTAGCCCAATCCCCGTCCAAAACCGCATTTCAGCCGTCCTGCCCTGCACAAAACCCATTTCTTTAAGCCTCATCGTAAAAAACCTTTCACTTACGGCGTGTTCCTTATTTTCCTCGCACCAGTCGGCATAAGCCCTGTACAAATCCCTGATCCGAATCGTAATACCGCCATCCTTCACGCACCGCTCCTTAATAAAATTTCCTATAACGTCCATTTCACCCCGATACTCGTCAGTAGCGTCAAGAATATCAGCAGGGGCGATTAACCCCTCACGCTTCCAATTAGCCGTCCCCTCCAAAAGCCAATTAAGAATACCGCTGGTCTCCTGTTTCAATTTAGCTTCCAAATTCTTATCCTGTTTTTCCTGTGCGATAGTAGTGGTAAAAGGAATTAGCTTAATCCTCCGCCAAATGCCGTGATCAGTGCCTTTAATCAAAGGCTTGTGGTTAGTCGCCATGAAAATTTTAAAACTGGGAGTAAAATTAAAATATTCGCCGTACAGAAAACGTGCGGTAATCTGGTCGTTTCCTGTAATCTTTTTAATAAGCGGTTCAGACAGCCGCCGTCCCTGTTCCGCTTCCGTAGTGGACACAAAACGAGTGCCCCTCAATCTGGCTATATCGTTAGTATATTGATCCGTGTTCTTTTTCATAAAACTTTCGGTAGGCGTGGAAGTGGCGTAATCGCCCAACAAATATTGAATCGTATTCAAGAATGTGGTTTTTCCGTTAGCCCCGCTCCCATACAAAATAAACATCGTTTGTTCCGTATTATCCCCCGTCAAAGCCCACCCCATAGCGGTTTGCAAAAATTTAATTAATTCCGGCTTATAATCCATAATCTCACGGATAAACTGCTTCCAAAGCGGACAATCGGCGTTAGGTGCATATTCAACATTGGCAAGTTTGGTGATCATATCCTCCTGCCTGTGTTCCCTGAATTCCCCTGTTACCACGTCAATAGTGCCGTTACGCACATTCAACAGCCACGGATTACCGTCAAGATCGTCAGCCGTGATATTCAACTCCTGGATATATTGAGCCGTTTTAATCATAGCCTCCCGCCTTCTTATGCTTTCGCTAATCCTCGCAAAATTCTCAATATCGATCCGTTCCCGATAATCAGTAGTTCTTGATAATTCATCGTAAATGTACCCGAATGTAAAAGAGCGATTAACTGCCTTTCTTTCTTGTCTGTTGCTTTTTCCCATAAATCTGAAGCGATTAAAAATATTAAAGAGCTATTAAAAGATAAGATTCTTTCAAGCATTTCGCATTGTAATGACACATTCTGTTTGTCAGTATTCGCTGAAACAAGCAGAATATTGGATACCGATGGGTCGATTGAAGATAAGTTATTAACAAAAAACAGAAAGGTTGTCAATAATATTTTAATCCGATCAACATATTATAAACAAAATAATGACAAAAATTTGCAACTTTCTTACTATAAGGGACTGGAAAGATATTCAACAGGCACATTTTTTAAGAAATTAAAGTATTTTATGTTCATTTTTAAGTTGAATAAAAAAGCAACATTCTTGCGGCATTATTGTATATTACGTATTATCAATATAGCTGTTATTTTGGGTCTGTTTATTTATGCGTGTGTAAATACGGGAATCGGAGAAAATAACATTTTAATGGATATGCAAAAAATGATTCACAGACCAATTAGCATATTAGCTATATTCATTTGGCCTTTAATGCAATTCATTCATGACAGAATTACTACAAAAAGTATGTATATCGAAAAAATAATATTATGCCTACTTGTAATACCTTTATTTGGTTTTACAGGGAATATTATTTTATTTAGTATTGCCTTGTTTTTCGTTTCATTTAGTTTTCAGGAATCGTTAATTATTACAGACAAGATAATATTATTTATTAATATAAAGAACAAGAATATAAATGATTTATTTAATTATTTTTCATGGTTTGCTAATATTGTTGTTATTGCGATTGTTATTTCTGCTAATT
>NZ_BDHF01000155.1:0-2414 GCF_054786115.1 Treponema sp. R80B11-R83G3
TCTGTGTGTTTCCTCGTATTCTTTATCAAGAATTTCTTTCATTTTCATAAATGTTTGTGTTTTAACGCCAAACATCCGCTTAAAAGCATGTGCTTTATCGTTATAATTTGTTTTTTCCCCGCCCATTATAAATTTATATCATATTTTGAGGTTGTCGAACAAGTCTAGTGAAAACAAGACAGGTACGCCGTCTTATGAATGGGACATAAGTGGTACAAAAATTGCAGGGGAACAAACATACACAATACCCAGAGCCGATCTTGGTAAAACAATAAAAGTAACAGTTAGTTATTCAGACAACAGTGGAAGCATAACCAGTACGCAGACATCAGCAGTATCATATAAAAACTTGAATGTTGATGATGGAAATTATATAAATTTAGCTGGGGAAAATGAATTTGCTAGTGAAATTTGGATCGAAAATCAAACGTCAAGATCTGATATAGAAATTGAGGAAAATCCCAAAGGTTATATTGTCATAATTAATGTATTATTTACTAGAAAAGATCCATCAGAAGTTATTGCTCTTAAATCATGTAGTTATATAAAAATGTGCCTGACAGAAACAGATAAAGCTCCTGAGATTATTAATGGAGGTATTGTAATGTACTTTAATGTATTAGAATTTGACACAAAAAGTGGTCCGCCTAGGAATATATATGTTAATGGTATTTATACTGCTAAAGAAACATTTGTTTTGGAACATAACAATCCATAAATAATATATTTTTAAATTATCTTGAAAAATTTTATTGAAATTTAAAAAACTACCGCCTTTGGCGGTGGTCATGTACTGACGGCTATGCCATAATACTTGAAGGAGTAGGAAAATGGCAAAATGGAAAAAAGCCGCGCATATAGTGTATCAATGTAGTTATCATCTGGTATGGACACCGAAATATAGATACCGGATATTACAAGGGGAAATAAAAGAACATATGGAAAAGAAGATACGGACGATATGTGAATGGAAGCATGTGGAAATACTAGAATTAACGATAATGCCCGATCATATCCACATGGTGGCGATAATACCCCCAAAGTTGGCTGTAGCGGAGCTAATGGGGATATTAAAGGGAAAAACGGCGATAGCCGTTTTTCAACAACACAAAAACCTGCGGACAAAACCGTACTGGGGAAATCACTTCTGGAGCCGCGGCTACTGTGTTACGACGGTAGGGATGGATGAGGAAAGAATACGGAGGTATGTAAAATATCAAGAAGACGCCGAGCGGCTCAGCGAGGATCACGAACTACAAGAAGGCCTCTTTTAGAGGCCACATTCAAGCCACCGCCTTTGGCGGTGGTTGTTGACTCACGCCTTGCGCCGTCCATGGCGCAAGGCGATTGTAAAGTGGGGTAAAAAAATCATCGTTTAACAGGTCGGTAACTGCATCGCCGCCTTACGGCGGCTCGGGCTACACAAAAACGCAGTCGGGGCTTCGCCCCTTTGTGCGTTTTTGTTCCGCCACATTTTTTTGCGCCCGTAAAACCGCTTCGCGGTTTTCCTTATCGGGCGCAAAAAAACGTCAGTTACCGCCGGAACGTTATGCGCAATTGCCCCTAAACTGGTTGACAAATATTGTAAGAAAAAATATAATTTATGTATGGACTTAAAAACAAGAACAAAAGAGCATTTTAATAATCAGGCAATATTGTATGATTTAAGTAATAAATACAAATATCCCCGATTTCATTATAATATATTATTGGAAGAAATTAAAAAGCAATATCCTTTAAATACTTTCCTTGATGTTGGCTGTGGAACTGGTGTAATAATAGAAAATTTAAATAAAAATAATCTAAAAGTATCTTGTTATGGCATTGATTTATCTGAAAATATGATAAATCAGGCAAAGGAGCGTCTTGGTAATAATGTAAATCTTGTTTTAGGTGATGCTGAAAATCTCCCTTATGAAAATAATATGTTTGATTGCATATGCTGTTCATCAAGTTTTCATCATTACCCTAATCCACAAAAAGCACTTTTGGAAATAAATAGAGTTCTAAAAGACGGCGGACGTTTTGTTCTATGTGATACAAATATAATATTTCCTTTGCGACAAATTGTAAATATAATAATTCCTCATCTTAATCGTGGTGATGTGCATATATATAATAAAAAAGAAATAAAAAAATTATTTTGTGATGTTGGTTTTAAAAATATAGAATGGAAAGTTATTCCTCATTATGCTTTTATATGTATAGGATATAAATAGATTATAAAATATAATATAAAATACGGGGCAACAGCGCATAACAGGTCGGTAACTGTACGCCGCCTAACGGCGGCTAGTGTGCTGTAAAATACATATGTCAACATGATTTAGCCTTTTCAATTTTAGCAAGTATCTCAGACGGTTTTTTAGTCCATGTGAAAGAACGTCCGGACTTGTTCCAGGTTAATACCTCTC
>NZ_BDHF01000156.1:0-2310 GCF_054786115.1 Treponema sp. R80B11-R83G3
CCCTGTTGATAATAATCTTTGCATCAGCAATTTGTCTTCTTTGTTTATTTGCGGCTGTATTTTCCTCATGCCTCAATTATATCATTCTTTTATATCGTTGTCTGTATTTTACAGCACACTAGGCTACACAAAAGCGTGTTCGGGCTTACGCCCTCTGCACGCTTTTGTTTCGCCACATTTGGGGCAGGGGTCGTTGCTACGCAACGCCCTATAACCTGCCCCAAACGTCTTTTACCGCCGGAACGTTATGTGCAATTTGCCCTGAAATTATTCGAGAATATATTGATTAAAATATAAAAATAGTATAATATATTAATATGAGAGGGTAATGTGATTGAAAATATGGATATAGGAATTTATACATGGTTTGGATTTAGGTTTCCCTTTGATGAAATTATAAAACTAATTAAAAATGCTGGATTTCGGTCGGTTATGACTTGGTGGGGAGATGAATATAAAGAAATAAATGGACCAAAAGAAATGGAGCCGGAAATTATTCGGAATAATGGTTTAAAACTTGAAAACACACATTTTTCATTTACCGGAATAAATACGATATGGGAAGATTCACTTGACGGGCAGGATATACTTAATAGATATTCATCGTATATTAATGACTGTAAAATATATGAAATTCCTGTAGCGGTTATGCATGTTTCAAGCGGAGATAATCCGCCTCCTTATGGTCAATTAGGGCTTGATAGGTTTAAACAAATTGTTGAAAACGCAGAAAAAAATAACGTTATTATAGCCCTTGAAAATCTACGAAAACCTGAATACCTTAAATTTCTATTCGATAATATTAAATCTGATAAATTAAAATTTTGTTATGACAGTGGGCATAATCATTGTTTTACGCCAAAAATTGACTGTCTTAAAGAATATGGGGATAAACTTATTGCATTACATTTACATGATAATGATGGTACATGCGATCAGCATTTACTCCCATTTGATGGTACAATAGATTGGAAACATATAATGGAACAATTAAAAAATATTAATTATAAAGGTGTATTGGCATTGGAAATAGATGCACAATTTATAGATATTTCAAAAGAATTTACTGCAACAGAGTATTTATCTGAAGCAATAAAAAGAGCTTATAAACTTATGAAAATATAAATTTAAAAATTAAAAACAGGGCAAACTGCACATAACAGGTCTGTATATGCTTCGCCGCCTTACGGCGGCTTGGCTTCCACAAAACCGTGTTCGGGCTTGCGCCCTCTGCACGGTTTTGTTCCAGCACATTTTTTTGCGCCCGTAAAAATGCTTCGCATTTTTCCTTATCGGGCGCAAAAAAACGTCATATACAGCCGGAACGTTATATGCAATTGGGGCTAAAGTTTATTGAAAAATTATAATAATAAATTGACAAAAAAGCCAAAATAATATCATAATATGAAAGGAGACATTATGAACAATATAGTATTTTATTTTTCAGGAACTGGAAATTGCTTAAAGGTTGCAAAAAACATTTCAAAAGAAATTCAAAATTGTGAAATTGTATCAATGGCAAATTTACATGATTTTACAAAACAATACGACAGTATTGGCTTTATTTATCCAACATATTTCTGGGGATTGCCAAAAAAAGTTATTGAATTTATTGAAAATATATATTTGGAAAATAATAAAAAAGCGTATTTTTATGCTGTAACAACTTATGGCGGCTCTGCTGGTAATGCAATTTATCAATTATATGAATTATTACATAAAAAGCATGGTATAAAATTAAATTATGGTCAAAAATTGCAAATGTTTTCAAACTATGTGATTATGTATGATATGAGTGAAAAAATAAATGAAATAACTGAAAAATCAAATAAAAAACTTATCCCTATTATTCACTCAATAAAAACAAAAAGAAATAATCGTATAAATAAACTCACAAAAATATTTGAATTTATCAATAAAGATTTTGTAAAAAAAGCGGCAAGTATGGATAAAGATTATAATGTTAACAATAATTGTACAGGCTGCACTGTATGTGAAAAAGTATGCCCGGTAAAGAATATCGAGATGGTAAATAATAAACCACAATTTAAACATCATTGTGAAAACTGCATAGCCTGTATTCAATTTTGTCCACAAAAGGCAATTAATTATAAAGATAAAACTCAAAACAGAAGAAGATATACAAATCCCGAAATAAATTATATGGAATTATTTGAATATAATAGACTTGTTCGACAACCTCAAAATATGATATAAATTTATAATGGGCGGGGAAAAAACAAATTATAACGATAAAGCACATGCTTTTAAGCGGATGTTTGGCGTTAAAACACAAACATTTATGAAAAT
>NZ_BDHF01000157.1:0-2295 GCF_054786115.1 Treponema sp. R80B11-R83G3
CATACCCTAGATAAAGCTTTCTACCCCCCGCTGTTTAGTCGCCGAATTCCTCACAGCCAAATAAACGCACGGCGTAGCCGTGTAGATCAATAATGCCGCACGCTGAGAGCACCAATAAATGCCGCAGTCCCCAATAAAAGCAAGGCCGCCTTTAGGTGGCCGCCAGTGCGAGGCGGGTTCTTCCGAAGTTTTTACAGCGTGCGCCGCCTGCCCTGACTGTACTGAATAAATTCTTTGGGCATACATCGTGTGAGGGAGAGGGAATTTTGGGGCTTGATCACAGAGGCAAAAGGAAGGATAATACAAATAGGCTATGCAAGTATTGTTACATAACATACCGAGAAAATATCTTGATCGCTTGAACGAGCCTGACAAAGGGCATATTAGAAAGGCATTGAAAGGACTGGAAAAAGAGCCGCCCGAAGGTGATATTGTACCAATAGTAGGGCAACCCGGCAATTTTAGGCTTACAATAGGCAGTTACAGGGCATTATTTCGGTATAGGGAAGATCATATATTTGTATCGCATCTTGACCCAAGAGGGCAAGTATATAACAAGAAGAACAAAGGGGGCAAAAGATGACAGCAGCCGTTTTGAGAAAAGAACTACATACAATGGTTGACACAATACCGGAACAATCATTGCCGGTAATAATACCATTGATGAATTTTCTTTCTAATGATTACTGGAAACCGGTAATAGAACCAGCTTCCCCTGAAGAAATAGCAATGATTGACGAAAGAATGAAAGAATATGAAAAAGATCCTTCATGCTTTACCCCGTTAGATTAATTTTTTTGTTTTAAATGCCGCATACCGAAGATACGACTAGGCCACTTCCATTTTGGTTGTCTGCCTGACTGTACTGAATAAATTCTTTTGGCATACATCGTGTGGTGGAGAGGGGAGAATGCTTTGGGCGTATAGCGTGGGTGTAGAGGAAAGGTATGGGGGAATGTCTTTGTATTTGAGATAAAAATGGAAAATGACATGGAGTGGAAAGGAAAATATAAAAGCGAGCTTTTAATGGTTCTCCACACAAATAACAATGATAAAATGCTTATTAGCGCTTGAAGATGTAAGGTTTCCCTAAGATTTACAATCCCCACAAAAAATGTTATAGTAAAATATCAACAACTTCAGGAGGGGATATGAAAAAAGTTGCGGTTGTAATGGGAAGCGACAGCGATCTGCCTGTAATTGAAAAAGCGTTTAAGAAACTAAAAGACTTCGGTATTCCGCTTGAAGCGCATGTAATGAGCGCCCACAGAACCCCTGAAAGGGCGGCGGACTTCGCCAAAAATGCCAGAAAAAACGGCTTTGGGGTAATTATAGCGGCTGCAGGAATGGCGGCGCACCTTGCCGGAGTTATTGCGGCACATACTACGCTCCCCGTTATCGGCATCCCGATAAAATCGACCTTAGACGGACTTGACGCGCTCCTTGCCACAGTACAGATGCCGCCGGGAATCCCTGTCGCCACAGTAGCCATTGACGGCGCTGATAACGCCGCAATTTTAGCCGCACAGATACTGGCAACAGGCGATGACGCTCTGGCGGAAAAACTTGCAGTCATGAAACTCGACATGGAAAATAAAGTGCTCGAAAAAGACAAACAACTTCAGGAAAAAATTAAATGAAAGACAGCCATAGCGAAAGTTATAAAGCCGCAGGCGTTGACGTAACAGCCGGTTACAAAGCGGTTGAGTTAATGAAAAAACACGTTGACCGCACAAAGATCGAAGGCATGCTCGAAGGCATTGGCGGTTTCGGCGGACTTTTCGCGCTTCCAAAACAGGGAAGCTCAGAGCCAGTGCTTGTTTCGGGGACTGACGGAGTAGGCACTAAATTAAAAATAGCGATGCTCATGGACAAGCACGATACTGTCGGCGTTGATTGCGTGGCGATGTGCGTCAACGACATAATTTGCGCCGCCGCCAAACCGTTATTTTTTCTTGATTACATCGCCTGCGGAAAAAACATCCCACAAAAAATTGAACAGATTGTAAGCGGCGTAGCTGACGGCTGCGTGCAAGCGGGCTGCGCTCTTGTCGGCGGCGAAACAGCTGAACACCCGGGACTAATGAAAATTGACGAATACGACATTGCCGGTTTTTCGGTGGGCATCGTAGAGAAATCAAAAATACCGAATAAAGAAAGCGTAAAAAACGGCGACGTTGTTATAGCGATAGCATCATCGGGAGTGCACTCAAACGCTTTTTCGCTCACGCGCAAAGTTTTTGGAATAGACAAAAAACCTAAAATCTTGCAAAAACATTTTCCAGAGCTTGGAAA
>NZ_BDHF01000158.1:0-2241 GCF_054786115.1 Treponema sp. R80B11-R83G3
CATAAATGAATGGTTCACGAGTATATTCGTGTGATGAAGTTAAATCACCTAATCCAAACAAAGATTCTTTAGGAAGTTTCTCTACAGATTCTCGTTCATCTTGACTTAAACGATGCCAACTGCCATCACTCATCTCAATACAACCATAACTATCTTCGGTTACATTTTGAAGCGTTTTATTGATAAATATTCGATGGAACTTGAGTTTTTTTTTGTCTTTTGAAAACCAAACAATATAGTCATTGCTTGTTGGCAAGAAATCTGCTGTCAAATTACTTGTTTTTCTGAATGAAATCATGCTAATAAAATTTTCCACCCCAAAAATTTCATCACAAATATTACGAATTAAATGCACATTCTCATCGCTAATCTGCACAAAAACACTGCCAGTATCGGATAGTAATTCCTTTGCAAGCAAAAGCCTGTCCCGCAAATATGTTAAATACGAATGTATGCCCAATTCCCAAGTATCACGGAACGCTTTTATCATTTCAGGTTCCGTTGTCAGGTCTTCGTCTTTTTTGTCTTTTACGTCTCGCTTGTTCACAAAGGGCTGAAAATTGGAGCCGTATTTTATGCCGTAGGGCGGGTCGATGTAGACCATTTGCACCTGTCCTGCCATTCCTTCTTTTTCAAGCATGGAATTCATTATTACAAGGCTGTCTCCGGCTATGAGGCGGTTTGTCCATTTGTCTTTATGTTGGTAGAATTCAATTGCGTCATTCCTGCGTCTTGCCCTTTCTGAGTCTGATTCAAAGAGCCATCCTTGTTCGTCCGCATAATCGTCGCCCATTGTTTGAACGGAGCGGATTATTTTATGGGGTTTTATGCTTTCGTGAATATGGATAGATGATGTAGGTACGTTAAAGGTCGTTCCTTCTTTTTTTCCCGCCCATTGCAAGGACGGGTCTATGTGGGGATCGTATTCGTATTTTGCCTCTGGGCTGGCTACTGTGTCGTATTGCGCCATTCCGACAGGGGGGATGTTTGCACGGTCATGTTCGGGGTAAGTGTATGCGTCTATTTGGTTGAGTTTGGAGGTGTCGATGGCTGGTTTTTTTAGGCATGGGGGGGCTCCTGATCGGGTTTTCTATGAAGGTTGTAATTCAACAACATCATTAAAATACTTTTTACCTTGTTGACAAGGAAAAACAAACTTTGTTCATCGGGAAAATCAACATCATCATGTACACAAGTATTTAATACACCAGTTATTTGTTTAATAAGTATAACATCATTTTTGACTAATTCTGTTAATTGGGAGTAAGTAATATCCTTAAAGAAATAGTTGATTTTTTGTTCCAATGACGGGTTGCCATTTATTTTACCACCGTAATAATTTTTTACTTCATACGTGGGAATGATAGTATTGATAAAGTCTTTAAGTAATTCTCTTAATGATATTGAAATGTGGCGTGTTTTTTCTACATTATCGCTATTTGCCGACTGTTCTGCTCCTAACAATTTCTTATAGAAAGAAGGATTGATCTGACAAAGAGCTTCTTTAAGATCATACTCTCTATTGAAAAGTCCAATATCAGAAATAGAAATTGGTTCTGGATTATGAGAAATTTGATCTACTAAAGCTATGGATGTTTGTATGGTAGTATTAATACAATCTGCATTATCAATATCATCTGTACCGAGTAGCAAGTTATTGTTTTGTTCTTGTTCAGCTTTTAAAATAACAGTTTTTTGTCTTTTTTTGATGTAAGGTACAGTTAAAAAACTTTCTTGCTGATTAATAAGAATAGAAGGAAAATTAAATTTTATGTTTTGTAAACTGGAGATAACATCGAAGTTGTTCTTCAGCTTTTCGGTCGCAATAGCGATTGAATTTTCAAGAAAGAGTGAATTACTAAAAATACGATAAACGTAAGGAAGGGTTTGAGCAAATTCTAATAATACAGGAATCCTGTCATTTAAAGCAGTTATTGCCGTAATGCTTGAATATGCAAGTTTATTGGCTACTTGATCTAATGTTATGCCTTCAAGTGCCTTTTGTAAACGATTTATTTCCTTCACCGCTTCATTGAAAGGAAATTGAGAAATTGCATTTGAAATCCGATCTAGTTCTGGTTGCTTAAACATGGAGTAATCAATAGCTTTAGAGACAACGGAAGGTTGGGACACTGTTTTTGCAAGTGTATCCATTTGATGTAAGACTTGGGGAGATATAAGTTTGTTCATATCCTCATAATCCATCTCTATTTCTTACCTTCGGTTATTGTTTCAGTATAG
>NZ_BDHF01000159.1:0-11760 GCF_054786115.1 Treponema sp. R80B11-R83G3
ACCAGAACAGGTGGCAAGTTCCGGCGGCATGATAACGCTGGACCAGGCGCTTAAAGACGCATCCACCCGAATTGACGAACGGGTTGCGGCAAAGACAAAAATTGCCCCGCTCAATTTCAACTCACCCTCTAAATAACCGCTTTAAACAATTATACGGCTTTTTATCCATATTTACGCTTATTACAGGTATGCTCATATACCTTTTGTTCAGAAATTTAAATAATATGTTGCTTTTTACGCGGGTACCAAAACCCGTATTTTTAAATGAAAAATTAGCGCAATTACAAACGTCAATATTTTCGGACATTCTGCTGTACAACATATCCGGCACGTTTTACTGGCTTGATTTATTTTTCTTGAATATAGGCGCTTTCGTTGAAGGCTTACTGTATAAAAAATTTATTTTAAGGAGATTAGCATGAAGAAAAAATGGACATCGCACATCATTGCGGTAGGGGCTTTGGTTGTTTTTGTTGCACTTGGGTTGGCTTGCGCATCGAAACCAGAACAGGTGGCAAGTTCCGGCGGCATGATAACGCTGGACCAGGCGCTTAAAGACGCATCCACCCGAATTGACGAACGGGTTGCGGCAAAGACAAAAATTGCCCCGCTCAATTTCAACTCACCCCACGACAAATTTTCCAGCTATGTGCTGGACGAAGTAACGGCAAACCTCGTGGACAGCGGGAAACTTACCGTTGTAGACCGAAAGGAAGTTGAGCTTATCCGGGGCGAATTTAATTTTCAGCTTTCCGGCGAAGTGGGGGACGATTCCATGCAACAGTTGGGGCGTATGCTTGGGGCGCAGTCGATTATATCCGGTTCACTTACCGACATGGGAGGGTTTTACCGGATTGTGATCCGCGTGTTGAACGTGCAAAACGCCTCGGTGGAAGTGCAGTACCGGGCAAATATCACAAGCGACAATGTAATGGCGGCCCTGCTTACCGGCGGGAAAACGGCGGTGGCGGCAAGCGCCACGCAACGGACTCCGGCTTCTTCCACTGCACAAGCGCCTGCGGCGATTCCCGTGCAAACTACGCCCGCGCCTGCCCCAAAAACCTACAATATTGGCGACAAGGGTCCGGCGGGGGGTATTATATTCTACGACAAGTTCAGCACAGCCGGCGGATGGCGCTATCTGGAAGCCGCTCCTAAAGAGACCGAACAAAAGTTTCCATGGGGCGATATTGGTCTGGATGGAACCAGCGCAGCCTTGGGAGACGGCAAGAGAAACACCGAACTTATCGTGAGAAAATTACAGGAAAAGAAAATTGGAGGAGCCGCACAGTATTGCGACGACCTTGAGTATGGCGGCTATACGGACTGGTTCCTGCCAAGCAGAGATGAACTTAACCTTATGTACCAGAACCTTAAGGAAATGAAGTTGGGCGATTTCAGAAATGATATTTACTTGAGCTCGTTACAGTCAGGTTTTCAGGGGTGGTACTGTTTGGGACAGAATTTTAGGGATGGTTCTCAGAATGATAGCACCGAAAAGAAAACAAGTTTTTGGGTACGCGCGGTGCGGGCTTTTTAAGATAGCATCGGTATTTAACATCTAATGCGCCGTTGGCGCAATATAATTATAATGTACCGGCTTGTGGCGGAATATAGAAGGAGAATATTATGTTAAAAGACAGGAAAAATTGTTCTTTGGTTGGCATGGTGGCAATTCTGGCATTTACTGTTGCACTTATCGCTTGTAGTGACGGTAATGACAATGATAGCGATAAAACTTTAACCTACAAAGGAACAAGCGGCAGTTATGAATGGGTACTAAAAATTACAGGAGATACCTATGAATTAACCAAAGGTGTGGGATTTGGTACAAGTACAGGCGATGTAATTAATAAACAGGGATCAACGTATTATTTAAAACCATCTGTTACGGCGACTGCGTTTACAGCAACAGTATCGTCTGCTGGTTTGGTAGAATTGTTAGGTACTATTACATGGTATGCAGGCGGTCAACCAGATCCTTTACCGGGGCAGTTGATCCCTAGTGGCGGAACTGGTGGTAATGGAGGCGGAGGCGGTAATACTCCCGTTTCTCCTTCTATCCCTGAAACTTCCTCCAATGACAATGACGTATCATAAAAAAAGTATGGTGTAAAGGCAACGTACACGCACTGATAATCTGACACCACTTTTCGATAGAGTACCCTGCCTTGCAGGGTACTCTATCATTACATTAGTTATCCAGTGTAGCCTAATAACAGCCGATAATATAATAATGAAAGTTCTCTTTTCGTCACTATTCCTTCTCATCTCAATCAATCTTTTTGCCGCGCCGCTTGAAAGTGGGTATGCCCTTGCGCCTAAAGTGACAGCCTCGCCGGAAGAGAAAGCAAGGGCTTATTATGAAGCGCGGCAAAAAGTGATTGAAGCGTCAAAAAAGTATGAGGGTAGTCCTTATCGTTACGGCGGGATGACCGCTAAAGGGCTTGATTGTTCGGGCTTTATCTGCCTTAGTTTCCAAGACGCGCTGGGTGTCGCCCTGCCACGGTCGGCATCCGGGCTTTATTCTTGGGCGGAGAGAACAACTTTTGATAAAGCGCAGCCCGGCGATTTATTATTTTTTAAGACTGATAAATCGGGCAATATAACTCATGTCGGTCTGTACCTTGGGGAACGCCGATTTATCCACGCGGCTTCTAATGGGGATAATACGGGGGTAATTTATTCAAGCCTTAATGAAAAATACTTGGCTAATACTTACGCCGGCGCAGGCCGTGCTTTCCCTGAAACACAGTCAAATTTAATGATTGATAATACCTCAATGGCGGGGAATTCAGGCGCAGACAAAAAGGGAAACAAACAAATCGATACAAACAAACCGTCTGCTTCTAATTCGGGAAGCGACGAGACCCGTCTTTTGGCGGGTATTGCGTTTGCGCCAATTTTGAATGGTTTTGTTGAAGATGGAAACGTGCTTCGCGGCTTTACTTCTCAATTGAGTTTTAGTATAGATACCTATTCATTTGGACAGCGAGCGGTTTTTGGCTTTGAGTTAAGACCGGAATATGACAGCGCCCTAGGAGTTTTTCGCCTGCCAATAACATTATCAGTGGGGCCTGATTATAGAATAAGGGTCTTTGCCGGTCCCGTGTTCAGTTTTGGGGACGCAACTCTTGTCGTTGACGGTAGTCAGCGCCATTATTCCGGTGGAACAAGTTGGTTTGGAACTATGGGAGTAACCGCCGCGCCTTTCATTATCAAGACCGGAAAAACCGAGATTGCCCCTTACATTGAAGCAGCTTGGCAGTCTTATTTTAGTGATAATAGCGACTTCGATATAATATCTGATTTTTATGCGGGCTTCCATTTATCTACAGGAATCAGGTGGTTGATCAATTTTTATTAATCTCAATTTGTGATATAATCTTTTTATGAAAAACAAATTAAACTCAAATCTGCTTGTAAGTAAGATATGTTACGCCAGCGGTGATATTTACGGCGGTGGCGCGTTTATGATCTTCAGCCTGCTGTTCATGAATTTTTTGGTACTGGTAGAAGGTCTGCCTGTTGTCGCGACTACAATAATTATTTTTATCGGAAAGTTATGGGATGCTGTAACAGACCCGATTGTCGGAAGAATATCCGATAAAACGCGATCAAGATTCGGGCGGCGAAGGTTATATTTTTTGATAGGAATAATACCGGTCTATTTGTCATTTGTCATGCTTTTTTATTCATTTGGCATTGAAGGCGTAACGGCTAAAATTATTTATTATACATTTGCCTATATGTTTTTTGGGACGGCGTTTACCATCGTTATGATTCCATATAACGCCATTCTGTCGGACATGACATCGGATTACAACGAGCGTACAAGTTTTACCATGTTTAGGATGATTTTTTCCGGAGCTGCGTCGCTTCTATCCGCTGTCATACCCAGCATAATAATTAAGTCGATAGGCGGGGGACATATCTCGCCGAAGCAGATACCCGGCTACCTTGTCATGGCTCTTATATTCGGCGCTCTCTTTGCGTTAAGTTGGCTTATTACTTTTCTTGGAACAAGGGAAAAGAAAGACCTGCCCGAGCCTGAAAAAATCACGCTCAAGTACTGGCTGTCTGTTTTTCAAAACAAAGCCTACAAAAATTTTTTAGGTATATTTCTTTCTTTTCAAATCGCCGTCGATTTAGTGCTTGCGCTTTTTATTTTCTATATTGACATAGTTGTCCTAAAATATAAAAATTACGAACTTGTTGTCGGCCTGCTTCTTACCTGCTCAATGCTTCTGATGACTGTAATGGGCGCGATTGCAAAGAAAAAAGGCAAAGCGTTTCCCCTGTTAATCGGCATCCCCGTATGGATAGTTTCAACGCTTAGTTTTATCTGGCTTGATTCAAACGTCCATGTCGTAACACTTTGCGTTCTTGCCGTACTGATAGCCATAGGCACTTCTTCCGGCCAACTTTCAACATGGTCAATGCTAACAGACATTTATGACATTGACGAAATACGCACCGGCCTCCGGCGCGAAGGCATTTACAGCGGCGTAACAACTTTCCTTCGCAAGTTTGCCAGCGGCGTCGCCGTTCTTCTAATGGGATTCGGCCTTCAAGCTCTAGGCTTTGATCAGAACAAATACTCAGTCTTAAAAGCCAGCACGGATAATTTCAACCCCGCTTCTTATGCGCAGAGTAATGTAGTATTAGGCATAAAGTGGATGTTTGTTATCATACCTTTTACGCTTCTGACAATTTGCCTCATCTTTACACTCAAGAACAAAATCAACAAGCGCCGCTTCGATGCGGTGTTAAAGGGTATTGAAGAATTCAAAGCCCACGGTAACATTGATAAGCTGAGCGAACAGGAGACGGCGGATGTGTTGATTGCAACTGGGGTGGGGAAAGATAAGTTGTGGGAACAAATAAACGCACCCCGTTAAGGGGTGTGGATGAAAAAAACGGGGGGGAGGGAATGCTGGAAGAAAAAACGATAGAAAGCAAGGAATATTGGCAAAGGCAATTTGGGTTATACCCTATGCTAATGAAACCTGTTATTTGTAAGAATAAATTTCTTATGCTTAATGGTGGAAATAAAGATTTTTGCTTACAGACTGATTATATAAATAATAATATAGATGAAAAAAATATTTTTTTTTCTGAATCATGGTCAACCAATACCAAAAACTTTCTTGTAATTAATCATGATAACGTCTGTGTTTATAATTGGATAAACAATAAAAAAGATGATTATACGTTGAAGAGGGTCGAAGAAAATCCAAACAATTTTTATGAGTATTTATTTTCAAAATCCTATAAGTCACAAAATGACGTTGTTCCATATATTATAAGTATTTTTCGCGAATTGCGAAATTTAACCGGAAAAAAAGAACCTGTAGAGGCTTTAAACTTGTTATTCAAACTTTTAATAAGCATAGAAGACGATTATACAAAAATTAATTCCTCCAAATGGGAAATTGCTGATAGCGTAGTACCATCTAATTTTGACTATTATGTTGAACGTGTTAAACAAGGGGTAAATTCTATTTCTCCTGATAGAGATTTATTATTACGCCATGTATCAGGGATTTTATTTCAAGAAGCTCATAAAGAGGTTATTTATTTTGATTCTCAAATGGATTTATTTGGCGGATTTTCTGATAAACTTAAAGTTAAAGAAGATTTTTATTCAAGCGTACAGTATACTCCTCAATATTTAGCAAGGTCAATCGTTGAAAATTGTATGAAACAAATAGATTTGCAACATAAAAAAAGTATTAAAATTTTTGATCCGGCTTGCGGTTCGTCCGAATTCTTAATTGAAACTCTAAAACAATTAAAAAACATAAACTATCAAGGGCAAGTTAAGATAATAGGTTGGGATACTTCATCAAGCGCCATTTGTACTTCAAAATTTTTATTAAAATACGAACAACAAACTCAATGGGCCGATAATAATATGGAATTTGAAATTAAACAAGTTACAGATTCTTTAACTGAACGATGGGATAATGATTATGATTTAATCGTTATGAATCCACCATTCGTTTCATGGGAATTATTGAAAAATAAAGATAATAGGGATGCTATATCAAATGTATTAGGCTCAATAATTGAAGGAAGACCTAATCAAGCGTCTGCTTTTTTCTATAAAGCGGCAAAATCACTACAAACAGATGGAATACTTGGCTGTATTTTACCATATACAATATTTACTTCCGACTCTTATCTAAAATTAAGGAAAGAAATAAAAGAAGAACTATCTCTGAATTTATTAGCTAAACTGGGGAACTATGTTTTTGAAAGCGTATTGACCGATGTAAGCTTTTTCATTGGAAAAAAGACGCTTTCTCCAATTTTACCTAAGTTGATATGGAGTAAGAACGAGAAGGGAATAATATCGGAAGCTTTGCTTGATTTAAGAAAAATGGAATTTGCTAACCAAATAGCAATTGATGAAAAAGAATTTAATATTTATACCCCCTCTCGTTTTCCTATTGTATTTGATACATGGAAAATTATTTCAATCAAAGAAGATAGATTTTTAAATGATGTCAAACGATTTGTTTTGGATGAACAACTAACTACAATCTCTGAAATGTTTTCTGTCAAACAAGGTATTAGAACGGGTAATAATCAAGCATTCATTCTTTCTTGTAAAGAATACAATGAAATCCCTAAACCTGAAAGAAAATTTTACAGAAAAGTAATCAATAATGATTCTATAAAAAATGGAGTTCTTGAGTTAATAAATTATATTTGGTACCCTTACGATTTGGATGGCATGATTATAAGCAGTGAAATAGATTTTAAAAAAACAGCGCCATTTTCATATAAAAGATTTTTACCATATAAAAATTCCTTATCAAAGGATAGGGCAAGAAAAAATATCAATACATGGTGGCATTTAAGTGAACATAGAGCATGGTTACGAAAAAACGATATAAGACTTTATTCTACGGAATTTGGTAAATCCGATTCGTTTGCCATTGATAAAACAGGAAAATTTGTTGTTGAACGTGGATATGCATGGATACCTAAAAAAACATTTGTTATTGACGATTATTATTATTATTTATCAGTATTTTCAAGTGATATTTTTGATTTTTTATTATCAATTTATTCAAAACAAATTCAAGCAGGATATTATCTTGGACAAGCATATACTAAAAATATTCCTATACCTAATATTTTTTTGCACGATGAACGAGAATCAGAGCGTTATTTTAGACTCGTTGAATTGGGAAGAGAATTGGAAAGTGGAAATCTTTTTGTGAAACATGCAATTAAAGATGTCGTAAAAACTTATTACCCTAATATTTGAAAAATTATGAATCCAGAAAAGCTTATTAATTGTATTAATAAAAAATGTAAAAAAAGTGTTAATCCTGCCTTTAATTTATCAATCTGTGATAATAATTATTGTTATTATCATTTTACTATTGATGGAACATCTTATGCTGTAAATAGAGATGAATTAGTGAAAGTTTTAAAATGGTTTGATAAATTTTGGTTATTTATTGAAATAAAATTTATAAAAGTTGATATAAAAAAAGAACCACAAATAAAAATTTCATTGTCTGTTTTTCAAGGAAATGATTCCGATAGTAAAAAAAAACAATTATTTAGGGCGGAATGGGATGATTATGATAATCCCGAAGAAAAACACGCTCAACCGCATTGGCATATAACTTCAAGTCAAGCGATTGAAAGTATTTTTGAAGAACATGCAAATATTTTCAATGAGTCAGAATTTTTAAAAGAATTAAGAAAAGAAAAGCAAAAAACACTTTATGTTAAGAATATTCATTTTGCAATGAATGGCGATTGGCAAAATAGCAAAGGTTATATTCATAAAATAGAAGATGAGCAACAAGTTGTAAACTGGTTACAAGGAATGTTAAGCTATTTAAGGACAGAATTAGAAAATTTATAAATTGTCTATCTTTTTTTATTTTATGGAAATTGTATTAAAAGGTTTTTCATTGTACGTATTTACTCTATCCCCAAAAATCTGTATACTAATTAAATGAATGAGACAAATGGCTATTCTGCGCAAAATATTACCGTTTTAAAAGGATTGGAGGCGGTTCGCAAGCGTCCGGGAATGTACATCGGGACGACGGGCATTGACGGCCTTCATCACCTGGTTTTTGAGGTTGTAGATAACTCTGTAGACGAGGCGTTACAGGGCTTTTGTACCAATATTCTTGTTGTTTTGGAAGGAAACGATATAGTCAGGGTCGAGGACAATGGCCGAGGCATCCCTGTCGATATTCACCCTACCGAGCATGTCAGCGCACTGGAACTGGTAATGACAAAACTGCACGCCGGCGGTAAATTTGATAAAAAATCGTACAAGGTTTCCGGCGGCTTGCACGGGGTCGGCGTTTCTGTCGTGAACGCGCTTTCCGAGTGGTGCGAAGCCTATGTTCATCTTGACGGAAAAGTCTACATGCAACGTTATAAAATCGGGGTGGCAGAAAGTCCCGCCAAGGAAATTCAACCCACTGGGCTTCCCTATTCATATTCGCCAAGCCGTAAAGGCACGGTTGTCCGCTGGAAAGCCGATACCTCGGTTTTTGAGACTACTACCTATAATTTTGACGCTCTTTCAAACCGTCTGCGGGAACTGGCGTTTTTAAACAAAGGCTTAAAAATCACTATCCGTGACGAGCGGCTATCCACGCCCAAAGTCCACGATTTTATGTTTGAAGGCGGCGTAAAAAGTTTTGTCGAATATTTGAACGAAAATAAAACCGTACTTTACAATGAGCCTGTTTATCTTGACGGCACCCGTGATGACGGCTTTGGCGGTCAGGTTGAAGTAGAGACGGCTATCCAGTACAATGACGGCTTTAACGAAATAATGTTTTCGTTTGTAAACGATATTAACACACGCGAGGGCGGCACTCATCTTGTTGGGTTTAAATCCGCGCTTACCCGCACTTTGAACGAATTTCTTAAAAAGTCCAAACACGCCAAAAAGTTAGACGAAACTCTATCCGGTGACGACGTGCGCGAAGGACTGACAGCGGTACTGTCGGTAAAAGTGCCAAACCCGCAATTTGAGGGGCAGACGAAGGGGAAACTAGGCAACTCGGAAGTAAAGGGCATAGTTGAGTCCCTTGTAAACGAACAACTGGAGCTTTTCTTTGACCAACACCCCGACGTTATTAATAACATACTTGAAAAGTCAGTGTTAGCCGCAAAGGCGCGTATTGCCGCCCGTCAGGCAAGAGACGCTACCCGCAGAAAAAACGCGATGGACAGCGCGGGTTTGCCGGGGAAACTTGCCGACTGCTCCGAAAAAGACCCTACAAAGTGCGAACTTTTTATCGTAGAGGGCGACTCCGCTGGCGGCTCCGCTAAAGGCGGCAGAGACCGCCGCACTCAGGCGATACTTCCGCTGTGGGGCAAAATGTTAAATGTAGAAAAACAGCGTATCGAGAAAGTAATTACAAACGACAAATTACAGCCCGTCATCGCAAGCATTGGCGCCGGTTGCGGCAATGAGTTTGATGTTTCTAAAATCCGTTATCATAAAATTATCATCATGGCGGATGCCGACGTTGACGGCTCACATATCCGCACATTGCTTTTAACGTTCTTTTACCGTTATATGACTCCTCTTATTGAGCAGGGTCATGTCTACCTTGCAATGCCGCCGCTTTACAAAGTAAGTTACGATAAGAAATCTTTCTACGCTTACGATGACGCGGAAAAAGACCGTATTCTTAACGAATCGGGAAAAGATGCGGAAAAAGTTTCGGTTCAGCGGTATAAGGGGTTAGGTGAAATGAATCCCGATCAGTTGTGTGACACGACGATGGATCCGAACAAGCGCAATATTATTCAGGTGCATTTGGACGATGTTCCCGAAGCGGAAAGAATTTTTACCACGCTGATGGGCGAAGTTGTTGGTCCGCGCCGTGAGTTTATCGAGGAAAACGCGCTGTTGGTCAGTAATTTGGACATATAGAGCAAGTCTAATGTTTGAATTGCATATTTCCTGTCATTTTAACAAATAGAATTACGCAAAAAGGAATAGTGACGCCTTTATTGTCCGTTGTATAGGCGTTTTTATAGTAATAACCTTCTTTAGAACCCAGAGTCATTGGCACTGCCAAGTAAAATTCGATGTGTGACAATGGGGTAATTTTAAAACCAGGTATCAACTGCATTGAATCTTCAAAAGGCGCGTAACACATTTGCGTAAATAAACTGGGATTGGTTTTTCCACCGAACTTGTAGTTTAGATTAAATGCAATATTTAATTTTTCTTTAAAAAGAATTACGTCAGCGTCTGCAATATATGTTTCCGGAGTGTAAATCCATGATTTTTCTTCCGCATTGTAGAATACTTCCCCATTTATGCTGAATTTATTGTTAAATAATTCTTTTGTAAAACCAAAACTAGCGGCACCGCTTATATCAAATGGATCATTTTTAATAGCGATAAGCCCTTCGCTGTACAACTCTGTTTTCCAAAGGGTGGTTTTTATTGACAGAAAAGCCCTAAGAGGCATACCTTCCTGCCAATATAAGCCCGTGTCAAAATCCACCCATTTTAAGGCAAGATTATATTTACCGCCATAACCAAAATCTTTTAGCTTTGGAAGCTCAGGTTCATTGCCCATCAGATTATATCTTGTTAAGGTAAGGAATTGAAAGCCGCCAATACCTGTGGGTATGTCGGTCTTAAAGATAAAAGAGTCTCCATTATAACTGCCATCAGGAACACGAGCTAATAAATTTGTAAAAGTAAAATTTGAAGCAAGGCCCCAGGAATGGCTGTACTTTCCTCCGCGCATGAAAACTATATCATTAATATTATAATCAAAAAAAAAGTCTCCAAGCTTTATGTAAAAATTTGGTATCTCAAAACTAAGTACGGTTAAAATTCTGAGAGAGTCATCAATTTGAGCGTCAGCGGTTAATGAACTGTTTAATTTAATATAACGATCCAGATATAAACCATGATCTTCTTCAGGAGGCCAGGGAAGTTCATGCCATCCGGGAGCGATGCCTGCTAGAAATTCATAGGCTGCGTTAAATGTAATCCCTTTTTGTTTTATCAATTTATTGACTGTAACCGCAGGTTTATTGTTCTCCGGTTCTTTTTTCGGAGATTCTTGCGCAGACTCGTTAAAAATGTCATCTATATCCCAATCCAGCGTATTTTTTTCCTGAGCCGAAAGAACCGCAAAAAACAGTATTCCTATGAATGCAAATAAAAGCCTTTTCATTTGTTAACTGTTTCCAAAAAAGTTTTTGAAAAAACAGAATCCGCCACTTTGTTAAATGAAGGTCTTGAAATTGAAATTTGAGTTTTTTCATTAACAAATTTTCCGTTAATAACCATCCCCTGAAGAGCGTCTACAAATAAAATCTGTTTGGGAACATAATGTCCGCTAATCAGGTAATAATCGGGAATTGCCGACGTCCTAAGCAGTTGTCCGGAAAGGCTATAATCCTCAGTTTTGCGTAACAAACCGTCTTCGCTGATCCACACTTTCATTTTTGGGTATGTTACGTCTTTGGTAACGGCTTCAAGCGTCAGAAGCCGGCAGTTAAAACGCCCTAATGTTACGTCTTCTCCGGCTGTCACTTTATAATCTTCGGACAGGGTAGATCGAGTAAAATCAGAATTTCTGGCATTGGAATTCTGAAAACGCTCGGCGTTACTTGTAGTATTAAAAAAGCGGCTTTCCGGATCGTAAAACCACAAGGTTTTTCCTTGCTTCAGGTATCCCTGTCCTTTGCTTATTAATGGCTCTATTACCACAATTACATAAGTTT
>NZ_BDHF01000160.1:0-2211 GCF_054786115.1 Treponema sp. R80B11-R83G3
GCAGCCTGCCCGCCTGTACTCAAGAAGTTTATTTGGCATACATCTTCTAGCGGTAATGAGGCATTTTAGCCGTTTGCCTTTTTGCTCCAAAAGCGGTATATTTGAAGCATGGATAACGTAGTGGGCAGTTTAACCGCCATAAATAAAACGCTTGAAAAGCTGAATGATATTATGCGGCAAGTGGCGGACACAATGCCAAAACCTGCAAGCAAATTTATCTCAGTCTTGGAAACAATCGTGCTTATTTCAAGTGCTTTAGGTTTTATCGTTATCGTTGATGTTATCGTAAAGTGGATTATAGGAGGATAACTATGTCTTTATTACTGCAATTTATATGCGGAAGCAGATGGAAAAACACGTCCAATGACAAAACAAGAACTCATGAGGATTCGCCTCGCCGGCCTTAGCGCTATTGTTAAAGATATGCAAGAGACAGTTGAAAAAGACGATGAGCTTGTCAAAGCCTACAGCACCGTATAGTTACCGCGAGAGGTTTTCTTCTTACCTCAGCCCCTGATCCTTGATCCTCCCCCTTAATTCCTGTTTCCAAGCAGTCTGACCGCCGCGCCGTCCGTAAGAAACTGCTGTCCCTGCACAACGACTTTTTCTCCGGCGTTAAGTCCGCTCTTTATTTCCAGTTCATTGTCTATGCTTACTCCGGTTTCTACTTCCCTCATGGACACGCGGAGCGTTTCACTATCGCCGTTATCCAGAACATACACTACGGTTTTGTCCCTTGCTTCGATTACGGCGTCCTTTGGTATGGATACCACGTTTTCATACATTCGGGTATTGAGTTTAATGCGAGCGAACATTCCCGGATTGATACGGCTTTCGTTTTTCAGCAGGCGCAGGGTAATTTTTTTTGTCCGCGAAACAGGATCAACCACCGGGGAAAGCTGTCTTAATTCCGCCGTAAAGACTTCGCCGGGGAACGCTTCAAACCGCACTTCCGCCGTTAATCCGATACGGAGCTGTCCTACTTCCCGTTCGGGGATATTCGCTTCTATTTCTACGCTGTCAGACACGGATATGGTAAAAAGCGCGGTAGCGGTAGAGACTGTGGAACCCACGGCTGTCGGGCTTGTTACAACGATGCCAGATACCGGCGCATAAACAGGGCTGAGGGAATACACCGCTCCGGGTCTTGAAGGATCGACCTGCGCTACAAGCGTACCTCTTTGCACTCGGCTACCTAAAGCGACCTGCATGGAGGTAAGCTTTCCCCCAGAATCAGGCACAACCGCCACTTGCTGTTCGCTGACAATGTTGCCGTTTACCTCGATATACGCCTGAAGACTGCGTATTTGCGCGTCTTCCGTTCTGACGGCGAATATGGTTGCCGTATTTTTTGCCCCGCCCGGCTTGCCAGAGCCGCCCGGTCTGCCGGGACCGCTCACAATTTTCGGGGCGTTTAACCCCGCCAACAGAGACGGGACGAAAGCCAGTCCTACTGCAACGAGCAGTACAATTATAATAATCCATTTCTTTTTCATGCAATCCTCCTCTCATAAGTCCGTTATCTTAAAGTTCCAAATGGAACATTTAGTTCTTTTTCCAAATCAAGAATAGCGGAAATCAAATTGTACTGTTCCTGCCGTACCTGATTCTGCGCCTGCAAGAGACTGTCGCCCGAATCACGCAACCGCTGGTAATCCATTGCGCCCCTGCGGTACGCATCCGCATACAGATCGTATGTTGTTTGCGCCAGTTCTACGTTGAGTTTCAGTATCTCAATGGTTTCGCTTGTACTTTCAATAGTACGCAAAAGTTGGTTTATTCTGTTTTCCCTGTTTTGCGAAGATTCACTCAAGCGTATTTGCGTCGAACTGATATTGTCATTAATATTGTCAATTTGCGTCCGGGAGTTTGACCAAGGGAGAAAATTATCGAGGTACATGCTGAGAGTTACGGAAAATGAACCTGAGTTGTCTCGCCACGTATCATTGGTGTAAAGCGGCATGGAATTCCACGAAAGCCTTAGGTTTGGTACGTATGCGTTATTTCTGACTGCATCCCGTTGAATCTCCAGAGTTTTAATGGATTTTAACAATGCCGCCGTCTCAAGGGATTCTTTTTGTACTGTCCGGCTGTTGGCTGTGATGTCTGTTTTGCCAGTAATATCAAGTGATCCCTGCAATGATATATCTTGTTCCACAGGCATACCCAATAAAGCCTTAAATGAATCCATTACGTTTTCGTATGCGTTTT
>NZ_BDHF01000161.1:0-12217 GCF_054786115.1 Treponema sp. R80B11-R83G3
AGGCTTTGCAGAATATCGGCATAAGCGAAAAGGAAATAAACGAGAGGGGGCTTAATGTCCATGCGTGGCGGCATTTCTGCAATACGGAAATGTTAAAAGGCGGCTTGTCTGTCAAAAAAGTACAGGCGGTTATAGGGCATAAGACGGAAAAAATGACCGACCGTTATACTCATTTTGACCCTATGGATTTTGGCGAAGTAACAGAGATACAAAAAGCGTTGTTAAAAAAACCTGAAACATCGGGTAAAAAAATACCGCCTTTTACGCTTGTTAAAATGCCGAATGATGAAAAAGCCGAATTGAGTAAACAGGCTTCATAGATTTAAAATTATTCATTTTATGCCCCTGCCGATGATGGCGGGGGCATTTTTTTGCCCAAAACCGTTTTTTTCAAAAACTAAAAGTTGCACGTTTATCCCAATTACTTTTGGTTTTAACTCTGTGAAGGTTTAAGCATGGAAACCTATTGGGATGACGGACAGGGAAAGAAACTTGACACGGACAATAAAATTCATAGCCGCGCCCACCGAATAAATTTAGCGTTTTTCGCAAATCTGCGGCGGGCTTCTTACACGATTACAAGTCGAGTGGCTCTGGTTTTGTCCCGCAACTTTCAAAATCCGCCGCCGTTTGGTTCCCCCCTTCATGGCTAATGACTGATTGTGCAAGCGGTCTAATACCACATGGCAAGAAAAGGGGCTTTCGGACAATGATATCAATCTTAGAAATAAAGAAAATATTGCACATCATGTTCCGATATAATCAGAGTTGCAGTAAAGCGGAGAAGCAATTATTAACCGGTTATGTGACAGTACTTTTTGTTACTACTTTTATCCAATATAAAAAACTTATGAATTTATATAAGAATGAATTATATTCTTTTTTACAAAGGATTTCAAATATCTTCCTATCAATAATACATTTCGGATTTTTACAAAAAATTTCTTCCATTTCACGTTCAATTAACATACTGTTCCAATAGGATCCATTAAAATAGATGTACCTATAATTTAGCAAATCAAAATTTGTAGGATAAAAATAATTGATAAATGTCTTTTTATCATTAATCATATATATTTCTATATAATTATATGGGAAACTATTAGTTTCATTTTCAAAATTTATTTGACGATATGGTACTTCAATTAATTTTTTAGAAACTGGTTTATTGCCAATATCATATAATTCAATAACGTCCTGTTTTACGTCATTTTTCGTATAAACTTTTATTAATAACTTAATGTAATCAATTGTTTTAGAATTTGATTTAACATATATTTTAGGAAGCTGTCCTTTGTCTTCATCATAAATACTTGGTAAATTTAATAAAATAGAAAAACCATGATTTGTCGATACCCACTTGTTTTCAAACGAATGCTTTTTGTAATAATATTTTTGCGACTCAATTAATTTGTTTAAAAATATTTTATTTCTTACGTAAGCATATATTTTTTTTGGAACATCTATTTTTTCCAATAAATATTCTGCTGGTTTTGTAATTTCTAACATATTATTATCCTCCACAAGTAATATTATAACATATTTTACGAAAATTTTGCAAAAGCCCTATTTAATTCTAAATCGGCTAGACTTGTTTTTTTGTATGTGGGTGAGGTATAACGGGTTATGAAAATACGGTTTAAGAATTCTGCCTGAATTCCAGCTTTATTTATGAACCTGCAGACTGTATTTTTTATGTATATAGGAGGACATATGGAAACTTATTGGAAAGTGAGCGAAGTGGCGGCGGCGTTGCAGGTGTCGGTGCAGACCATATACCGCTGGTGGCGAATGAGGGAATACCTTTATATAAATTGAACAAGGCGTTGCGTTATCGGGAAAAAGATTACCAGTATAGATCTTGACGCAACGGACGTGGAACGGAAAACCGCCGAAGAAAACTGGCTTGACAGGCATCCGACTGTTAAGCCTAAAACCTACGGGTAAAGGGAAAAACTGGTGGAACGGATACGTTTTTTAAGGGCGATCCGTCTTGTGGCGGAGGGGGAAAAACACGAATCCGCTCAGAGGAAAACGTGCGTTACAGAAAAAAAGATGAAATTATATGGTAAGGACGGGCAAGGCTGTTTTCCGCCTGATAATTGGAATAATGTTATGGGGGATAAAAAAATAATTGGCGGGGTGTTGGCGCTATCTAGGGCGGCATAACTGCATACGGAGATAAAGAGGCGACTTGAAGCGTTAGGGTTTGAAAATGTTACTGTTACGGACGAGAAAAATAATGCGCTTAATACCGTAATTTGTGGGAGGGATATGATGAATTAAAATGGGGATTGCAGATTGTTCGGGATGAAGGATAGTATGTTTCGCCGAAGGTTCATCGCCTGATTGAACATTGCGAGGAATAGCCAGACACAAAAGCAAAATAACTAAAATGCGGAAGGAATGTCTTGTAATGCTGTGCTGCGGGTGTATTCCTGACCGTATCAGGGAAATATTGAATAAATCCATAAGGACGGTTTACAACCAACTTAACGGTTTATATAACGCTTTTCATGTCAGCAACCGTGGAGAAATGATTGCTCTTGCATGGGAGATGGAACTGGTAACTCCCAAAGATATACATTTTTACAACAGAAAAAAGAATGCTTGCCGCTTCCTGAATGGGCGGTGGTGAAACAAAAATGTGATAGGGTTTATTTTGATTGAGAGGATTTTGGGTCTATCGGCCGGCTTGACAAAAAAGAATAAAAGTCTGAAAATTAGCCATGTCTAAATTAAATGTTGATCATAAGACCATAAAGACTCTGTTCGAGGATAAAAAGTCTGATTTTCTCATACCTGACTATCAAAGACCTTATGCATGGACAGACGAACAATGCCAAACCTTATGGGATGACCTTTTTGCATTTGCAATACCTGATGACGATTACCAAAAATTTGATGACGAAAACGCCGAATATTTTTTAGGCACTATTGTAACTTTCAAAAATAACGAATCTGGTAAGTTGGAAGTGATTGACGGACAACAAAGGCTTACTACTCTGATGTTGCTTCTACGCGCTTTCTATGTAAAACTTTTAAATATGAAGGATGAACCAACAAGAATGACGAGGGAAGCCATTTCACAATGTATTTGGAAAACAGACGCATTTGGTAAAGCAAATCTGGATGTTCTAAAGATAAATTCGGAAGTAGCGACAGATAATGATAAAGATGAATTCCTTAAAATACTAAAATCAGGCGAAGTATATGATGAACAAAAAAGTAACTATGCAAATAACTACCGCTTTTTCAAAAAGAAAATAGATGAATTTGTACTAAAAATGCCAAGTTGTTTTGCGTACTTGCCAAATAGAATACTAAAAAATTGTATCTTTCTGCCTATAGAATCAGAAGAACAAGATACCGCATTACAAATATTTTCAACTCTTAATGATCGAGGTTTACCTCTTTCTGATGCTGATATTTTCAAAGCGCAATTTTATAAATTTTATGGAGACAAAGGAAAAAAAGATATTTTTATTGATGAATGGAAAACGCTTGAGGAAATATGTATAGAAATTTTCCACCCAATTACCGGAACCCCAATGGATGAACTATTTGCCCGATACATGTATTATGTCCGTGCAAAACAAGGAATTAAATCAAGTACAACTGAAGCACTTAGAAAATTCTATGAAAAAGATAAATACAGTTTACTTAAAAAAGAAGAAACATTTGAGAATCTAAAAACACTTGCAAATTTCTGGAAAGATGTTATCGACCAAGACGATGAGCGATTTTCTAATGATGTTTTGAAAAAGCTTTTTGTTTTGAACTACGCTCCAAATGGAATGTGGAATTATTTTGTTTCTGTATATTTTATGCATAATAAAGATAAAGATGGAAAACTTAATGACAAACAATTTTATGATTTTTTAACAATAATTACCGCTTTTATTTGGACATATGCCGTTGTTAATCCTGGGGTAAACGCATTAAGAACTCCGGTATATGCGGAAATGATGAATATTGTTAACGACAAACCAATAAATTTTGACGAATCTAAGTTTGACTTAGACAGTATAAGAATATCTTTTAATAACTATGAATTTAAAAATGGCAGACCAATAACAAAGTCAATGTTGACTTGGTGGGCATTTAGTACCCCTGCTCAAACATTACCAAAGATAGACACCGCTTTTGATATAGAGCATATTTTCTCAAAGAACCGACAGAAAAATGAAAAAACATTAAAAGATGAAAAAAATCTTGAAGTTCTTGGAAACAAGTCATTGCTTGAAAAACGTATCAATATAAGGGCGACCGATTATAGATTTTCTGACAAGGTAAAATATTATAAAGGTGAAATTGTCAGTAAAAGAAAAGCAAAAGAGAAAACGCAAATCATTGAATTGATTAATCTTGCGGAAAACAACACAGATTTTACCGAAAAAGATATTGAAGAACGAAACAAGCAAATTATTGAAGGGTTTTTATCTTTTGTTAAGAAAAACAAACTGATTAAATAATATATTTTTCTATATTTTAGGAAGTCAAGTATAATTTGTCTGTATTTACTCAATTATAAAAAGTAGTTGCAAATTTCAATTAATCGTCATTTACATCTATCACATTAATAATTGCCGCTATTTCATCAGGCGATGGAAGTAAAGAGCGTATGTCTTCTGGTAGGTTGTCATAAAATGAATATGTCGCAACACCAATAGGTTTATTCGCTGTTTTTAATGTATATTCAACTCTTGTACGGTTTTTGCTTTTACAAATGATAATTCCAATAGAAGGGTTTTCTTCCGGTATTTTTTTTGTTTCATCAAGCGCAGTTAGGTAGAATTGCATTTTTCCTGCATATTCCGGTTTAAATTCGCCTATCTTTAAGTCAATCGCAATCATGCATCGCAGTCTTCTGTGATATAAAAGTAAGTCAATATAATAATCATCATCGGCGACATCAAGATGATATTGATTGCCAATAAAACTGAAATCTCCGCCCATTTCGGATAAGAATGAACGAATATTGTTTATAATGCCTGTTTCAAGTTCAGCCTCGCTGTGTTCGATACCCATTTCGATGAAGTCGAAGTTGTATTCATCTTTAACTGCAAGTTTTGCTTGAAGTCTGTACTTTTCTGGCACGGTTTCATCAAAATTTGTTTGATTTGTAAGATATTTTTCAAACGCTTTATTTTCGATGTTGTTAATCAATACATCTTTTGTCCAACCGTAGCGTTTTGTCATTTTTATATAAAATTCACGCTCATTCTTGTCTTTGCATTTTTCGGTTATAACACATATTTTCGACCAGCTTATTTCTGCCACTAATGGTGGCAGAATTGCCATTGGTTTTTCTGGTGATGAGGGCGGCAGATTTGTATTTTGTGAATACTCGATATAAAAACTTTTCATTCTCCAAAGGTTACGGGCTGAAAACCCCTGTATTAGAATGATGATATTCGTCGTAAGGGGGCGTGCTAAAAAGTGTTTATGGAGTAACTCTTACTAGATCTGAGAATATAAGTATAGTTTATTTATATTTTTATCCAATAATGATATAGAGTTATAGTTGTTTTATCTTTTCTTTTATGTACAGAAAAAAAACTGTCACATTTTTTAGTATTGCATTTAACTAAACAATCTTCATTATTCCAAAACTCATTATCTTCATTAATTAATTCTTTTATCCATGTGTTAATTTTCAATAACCAATAATCTGTATTATTTTTATCCTGTATGTAACCAAACATAATAGAATAATGTAAGTTTTTAGCGTGTTTGTTTTCTTTGAAACGTTGTATACCGCCATTACCTTTGAATCCTTTCATCTTGTCAACAATTACATATTCACGTTCATCATCACATTTCTTTCCTCTATCTGGAGTTGGTAATCGTTTAGCTTCTATCCAACAAAATACTTTATGCATACTTCTTAAATAAACACCAATATCTGTTGTATATATCCCTTCCTTATATTGATTCTGAAAAATAAAACCATTATCATTGTCATGAGTTTCTTCGTTTAATAAATATTCAATGTTTTGCGTAATTTTATCTTCTTCAGTTTCTTTTGTTAAAGGCTTATAGTTATATAAGAATTCATCAATGAAAACAAAAAGTGTTTCGTATATTTCTAATTCATTAATAGGTTCCCCTTGTGATGCAATTGGTTTTTCCATCTTTTTATTTCCTGTTTATGGCATCTTCAAGAGTATCATCGAAGTCTCTTAATGCAATTGATTGCAACCAAAACATTAATTTTTTTGGTTTTACAATTCGGATGACATTATTTCCATAAAATTTCATCACCCTACTAAATTTAACAGTATGACTTGGATTCCATGAATATAATAAATCATTTATATTTTTTTTATACAATTCATGGGTAAAATTATTATCCGTTCCAAATGTATATTCACAAGCAAAGAATGAATCTCCTTCTATAAGTTTTGTAAAATAATATTTTTTCTTTTCTTTAGCATATATTTTATTCAATGAGTCGCAATATACCTTAGAAAAAGGTTTAATGTGTTTTTCGATTCCTGCTGTCTTTTTATGAATGCTCGCATTTTTCCCCTTTCCAAATTCTTCAATGTAATAATTTAACACATCATCAATAATAATTTTTTCTGCAATATTTGGTTTGAAAGTTTTATCTATAAAAAGTGGCAAATTTAACAAATCAATTAAATCTGAAGAATATAGAGACCTAACAATACCTGCTCGTGCACTCGTAGCAACAATATAAAAACGCAAAAAATTATTGTTTGTTTTTAGCTGTTTCGCCAAATTGAGCATTTCATTACGACACTTAAACGGACAATGTATACCTAATATTTCATTCCTGAAAGTAAGATAATCATCTCGTAAATCCATTGGAATACATTTTTTGCCAATAGACTTTTTTATCATAAAATGGGGTGGGCTAAAAATTAATGCTGAATTTGCAGGAATGTCCTTAAAATGTGTTTCATTCTGAATTTCGATTTTTTCAATGCCATTATCTTTAAAAAATCTATCTAAAATTGTAAATTTTCCTGAAATAATTTTACTTTTATCTTTATACTTTTTATTTCCAACAATATAGCCTTGCCCGTAGTCCCATCCTTCCCGTCTTTTTTCTTCTAAATAGTCTTTCATTTTTTGAAATTTTTTTAGTCTATTGACAAGATGATATACTTGAGCGCCACCTAATAAATTACATCTCCACGCATAAGGGGTTGATGCCGCAACCGAAGATGGGATTTCATGAAAGTCATAATGACTTAATTCAAAGTAGGCTTTTTCAACAACGGATATTGATTCCCGAATAACAATATGAGTTATTGGAGTATCATTGGCAGGTGAATTATCTATAAAAACAGCCGCAGTTTCTACATTCGATCTGAAGAGTTTCTTTAAAAGTGTAAAATCAATAATTTGTGTAACATTATATTGTTTAAATAGAGCATTACGGAAAATAAAGTTTATATTTTGATTGTTGTCTTCATCACCACTGTATAGAAATGGTCCCGATTTCATAATTAAACATAATTTTCCAGTTTCCTTTTTCAACAAAAGAAATGAAGTTGATAAGAATAGTAATGCTTCTTGATAATTAGGGATTTGTAAATTAATATTTTCGCATTTCTCAAATTTTGACAATTTTTTCTTGTAAATGGCAAAATCTTTTTCCGGTAATTCTTTGAATGGTGGATTCCCTATGACTAAATCAAAATCTTTCTTAAAAAGTTCTTCTGACAGATAATCAAAATAATCTTTTTCAATAATATTGCCATCTTTTTCTAAATCATTGAATAATCCTCGTTTTGTCCATATTTGTCTTGGTTTTAACATTGAACATAATGCTAATTGGAGGCTAAATATAGTTAACTGAACAGAATTAAAATGTGTATCAATACCAAAAATATTGTTTTTTAATATTTGTTTTAGTATTTCAGGTTTAGGGTCAGCTAATTTGCCATTATGTCTGTTTTTTATTCTCCATCGTTGAACTAAGCGTTTAAATGCAATTACCAAAAAAATTCCTGAGCCACAAGCAGGATCAATTAATTTTATATTTTCATTTGTATCTTGAAAATTCAACGGTAAACATTCATCAATTAATAAATTTACTAAAAATGAAGGAGTATAAACCGCTCCATTTTTAGGAGTATCCTTATCTTTTCCTTTTTGATTTTTTTCTCTAGGTAAAAATTCCTCATACAAATTGCTGATGAGTTCAATGGGTATATGTTCAAAAGAATATTCTGTCCATCCAAAAAGATTTCCACTTGAGCCCGCTTCAAAAAAAACTGCTAATTTATTTTGTTTTAATTTTATTATTTCATCATAAACAATTTTATAGGGATTCATTTTATCAGTCATTGAAAATATTCCGCCATTGAAATGTTCTGACAATGATTTCAAAAGATCAGTTAACTTATTATTGCGTAATATTTCTGTTAATGATCTAAAACCAGTTTTTTTATAAAAATAATCTTGAGCAAGATTATTTCCCGTTTCAGAATCTATTCCATTCTCTTCTAAATATTTGATTAAAATACACATTATCAATAAACGGTCAGACAGTTCTGATTGCTTTTTTCCTATCAATCGCTTAAATTCATACCTTACCCCTCTTAAACTGTTAAGTAGCCGTTCAGCAACGCCTGTACTATGTAAAAAATGATTTTTTGCGGCATCGGTTTCCCAAAATGCTCCATTATTAAATAATTGAGCATGATATTTTTTCAAAGCATCATTTTGAATATCTAAATCAATAATGTCTATGGGGCTTGTTATAATTTTGTCTTTAATAATATCAACAGGTTTGCGACTGTCAAAAACTTTAATTTCTCTTTGATTAACGATCATGTAAAGTGGTATCTCACAACCACTCCATACAGCGCGGTGAATCGTATTATAATCTTCCTGTGTTCGATTTCTTAAAATATTATCATATATGTATATTTGAGCCAATGGTGGGCGTCCGTCATCAAAAAAACGAAAATACACGGCATCAACATCAAATTCTTTTGCTTTGTCCAATGCTACAATAATATAAGGAATATAAGGAGATTCGTTTCTAGAAATATATTCATTTTGTCTATCTACAATATAAACAGATGAGTAATCAGGTTTTTCTAACTGAAAGTCAAGAGTACTTAAATTATTAATATAACCATTATTACTCACTCTTTCCCCTCCACCACCTTAATCTCCTCATTAGTCAAATTGTACAGTTGATACACCGCTGTATCTATTGCCTTATCAACACCATCAATTTCTCCCGAAATAATTGTTTTTACTTGTTTGTTAGGCTCGGCGGCTTCTTTTTGCTTGAGATCAAGCATTTTGTCTACAAGAGAGACGAGAGCGTCGTGTTTGGTCTTGTCAGCTTTTACAGAAAGATCGAGAGTTGGAATAGGCAGTTTGCCTACGCCATTTGGAAAATATTCAAAACTACCGCCGCCTGTCTGCTTACCTATTGATCTGTATCTGTATGTTAATAATTTTGAATTGAGCAAAGCCATAATATATTTCAGCGATAATTTTTCATTTGTCCCAAAAACAACGGTCATGTTAGAAAACCCCAAACAACTAAAACCTTCATCATAACAAAAAGCATTTCTAAATGAACGCCGCGAACAATAGAGTTTTGGCAGATCATAATACTCTTTATGCATTGCAAAGGTATAATTCCACCACGGTGCTGATGGCCGTCTCCTTTTATCCGCCCTTCCTTTTAGCATTTTTCTGTTATTATTCAGATGATTCTGTATTGAGACTGGCAGGTCTTGGAAGTTTTCGACATCTTCAAAATAAAGAACGTATTCACCTTCATCGCTTATAAAATACCGGTCAATATTCTTTCCGGTTATTCGTTTTTTGATAAACTTTTTGGGAAATTGCTTGGGGTATTTGTCGAATAAAAAAACATCATCAGCCGCAGTTTCCATTCCTTTGCCAATAAGAAAGAGGTCCTGTAACAGGGAATGAGTGCCATCAATTTTATTTATTAATTCGGCGGTACGGGAATCCACTAATGCAAAAACAGCGTCTTTTTCAAATTTGACTTTGAAATAATGTGCGTTGTTGTTAATATAATCCTGCAATTCCTTAACGCTGTATGTTTTATCTTTCAGCACTGCTGCCTGAATTTCTGTATGCTCACTTTGAAAAATAAAAACACCCGTCGTTATGCTCGCTCCTTCAAAAACTTGAAATTGTTCAAAATTAACGATTTTTGCAAGCCTGCCGTCATCAATGATTTTATTTCGCAATTTCTGAGCCTTATCGGAAAACAAGAACGCATTAGATAAAATAAAACCTATATTTCCTTTTGACAACTGCATTGCCTTAACAAGAAAATAGAAAAGAATATCGCTTTTATCTTGCCAAATATAATCATATTTCTTTTGGATATACCGAGCTATTTCAGAACCAGCTCCCAAAGTTTGTATATTGAAATACGGCGGATTACCAATAACCACATCAAAACCGCCGTTTTTCATAATCTCCGAAAAACCGTTTTTCCCTTCCCAATCAAAACAATTAATTTTAATACGGTCATCATCAGTTAGTTCAAGGGAAGGCTGATCGTAATAGTCTGTCCCAATCAAGCTGTTGCCGGACTTGATGTTGTTTTCAAGATACGGAAGAAGCGTTATATCGGAATACTTAAAAAGTTGCTCTGAGCTTTCCCTGCTTTCATCTTCCAGTAGTTTTAGATATAAGGATAGTTTGGTAACTTCAACCGCCTGATTGTCAATGTCAACGCCGAAGATTGAATTACACAGGATACGCTGTTTTTCGTCTATGGTAAGTTTATAAGTATTATGCCCTGCCTCGAATATTTTTTTATTTTTCAATGAAGTCTTTATGTTCTTCTCCTGCGTGTAGTAATCAAGATGGTAATTCAATAAATACTGATACGCACCAACCAGAAAAGAGCCTGAACCGCAGGCAGGGTCGCAAATCTTAATAGCGACTATTTCTTCCGGCTTTTTATTCTTTATTTTCTCTCCAACAGTATTTTGAACGATGTAATCGACTATGTACTGCGGCGTGTAATATACCCCGCCCGCTTTTTTTACTTCGGGTTTTTCCTCTACTGCCGCAGTATGTATAGTGCCTTTAACTGATTTAAAATGAATCGTGTTGCCCAGAAAACGTTCGTAAATACTTCCCAGAATTTCTATGGGCAATACTGAAAATTCATAGGGACATTCAGGATAATATAAATTAATAATAATATTGGATAATACTTTATCCTCAATAAAAACTTTTTCTAGCCATTCTTCATAAGCGAAAAGACCGGAATTATATTTAATGTTAGCTTTTGTAAAAAGCAAGTTTAATTTTTCGTATATATTTGATGTTTTAGCGACGGTCAGCAGGATATTTTCACCTTCAATGCCTCTGTCTTCGGCAATGCGTAAGAATACAATGCGGTCGATGATTTTTTGTACTGCCGTGTTCAGGTTGTAAAGAGACAGGTCGGGATTGTTTTTAGCAATGCTTTTTGCCAATGTCATACGCCAGCTTTCGATAAGGGCAAGCAGTTCGGTATCTACTTCCGACGTGCCTTTTTTGTTTTTGTTGTCGATGACGTATTTGTCGAAACTGCCTTTGTTAATGGCAAGCTTTGAAAATGTATTGTAAAGAAAATCAAATTTCTGCTCATATTCCTTAAATGTAAAATAATCAATACGGGCTACGCTTGCCTTATCGTTTTTGTCAGGTTTTATCCGAGTATCGTAAATGGCAAATTCTTCAAAATTAGTTAAAATTGAAAGCGGCAGTTTGGCGGTGTAGGCATAACGGCGTACTTGAAAAGCAAATTCGGCGGCTTCTTTGATATTTACCGAAGGTTTTTTTGCTTCAACAAAAAATTTCCTTATTCCGCCTATTCTGAAACTGTAATCGGGGGCTTTTAGAGTGCCTTCTATTTTTACCTTGTCCTCTCGAACAACATCACGGTAGTTTTCGCCAAATGCCTGATTATTTGCCACATCCCAATCGAGCAATGTAAAAAATTTGTCGATAAAGTCGGTTCTGGTGTTGGATTCGTCATATTTTACATTTTTATACTCTGCGATATTTGCCGAAAAATTGGAGACAAGGGATTTAAGCTGTTCAAGGCGGTCGTTTTCGGTCATGGGTTATTATAGCATATATTGATTTACTAAGGCAAGAAATGTAAATTACCTATTCACTTTATAAGTGACACAATTAATGCGCCTCTCTCGTTCTTTACCCCTAGTGGTAGACTTTT
>NZ_BDHF01000162.1:0-2189 GCF_054786115.1 Treponema sp. R80B11-R83G3
CGGCGGAAGCGATAATCGAAGCGGTACGCAGAGCGACCATAAGCGTCCCTTTAAGACCAAACGCAGTCAATTACTTTGACGAAAACAATACAGGCGACAATACAGGAGAGCGGTCTCCATGGATAGACTGGGAAATTATTCCCGGCTCTAAAGAGATGGAAATAACGCTGTACTTTTCTGGAGCGGGATGCAGTCTTCCCGCGCAAGCGAAAGTTTTTAAGCCGTCAGACGGACTAGAGGCGATTATTCCCTTTGTGTACGACATTGTGTCAGGACCGGGAATTAACGCCTGCCCTCCTCTGCTTGTTGGAATCGGACTTGGTCATAACATAGAAAACGCATCGGTACTTTCCAAAAAAGCAATTTTAAGACCACTAGGGATAAAACACCCTCACCCCAAAGGAGCGGAGCTTGAAAAACAGCTAACGGACGGTCTTAACAGTCTTGGCATGGGCGCTCAAGGATTAAGAGGCAATCAGGCGGTAATGGGAGTGCATATTGAATCGTCCGCAAGGCATACGGCGACAAGGGCATGCGCTGTAAATGTTTCGTGTTACACGCTAAGGCGCGGAATAATCCGCCTTAACAGCGATCTCTCTTACGAACTGACAGGTTTTAAGGGAGCGAAAATTTAATGGGAGAAAAGAGGTTTTTTTGAATACGGTTAATTTGCCTTTGACTAATGATGATATTCTCAAGTTTCATATTGGCGATGTAATTTATCTTGCCGGAACAATCGTTACTGGAAGGGACGAGGTTTACCATAGGGTTGTAGAAGAAAATATTATGCCGCCTGTAGACTTAAACGGAATGGCAATTTATCACGCCGGACCAATTGTAAAAAAAACCGGACAAAATCACGAGCTTGTTTCGATAGGACCGACTACTTCCATGCGTATGGAAAAATGGGCGGCTGATTTTATAAAAAAAACAGGCGTAAAAGTTATGATCGGCAAAGGCGGCATGGGAGAGAAAACAGCGTCCGCCTGCCGCCAGTTAGGTGCAATTCACTGCGTATACCCGGGCGGCTGCGCTGTGTTAGGTGCAACTCAAATAGAAAGCATAGAAAATCCCTACTGGGAAGAATTTGGTATGGCTGAATGTCTTTGGGTAATGAAGACCAAAGCGTTTGGTCCGCTGATTATCAGCATTGACGCGCATGGGGGGAATCTTTTTGCGGAGAATTCTTTGTTTTATGCTGGGAAGCGGAGAGATTGAGGATAGGGTATATTCAGGTTCTTTTGGGTATGATGTCGCGTTTAGGGTTGAGGGGTGATTATTCCGTATATTTTTAACCGATTCTTGAAGATAGAATATAAATTTTATCCTTTATAATACATCCCTAACGTACTTGCGATAAGCCCCATAAAGATATACCATATATTTAGAGGTACGCTTTGCCACATATTTTCGACAATATCAAAGGTGATAACCTTGCTACAGCCCTTAAAAAGACGCTTAATGGGGCAAAACGGGCTGATTTTTGCATAGGGTACTTTAATTTAAGAGGTTGGAACCTTCTAATCGACAGCGTTGAACAGTTGACTGGAAGCCAGCTTGACGCTCAATATGAAGATGACAATACCTATAAGGCTCGTGTTCTTATCGGTATGCAAAAAACTCCGCAAGACGAACTTGAAGAATATTTTTCGTTACACCCTGCACAGTTAGATAATGCAACCGTAAACGAAATAAAAAAAGCAAAGGTGGCGGAGTTTCGCAAACAACTAACCATAGGACTGCCAACAAATAAAGATGAGGTAACGCTTAAAAAACTGTCCCGCCAGTTACAAGAAGGAAAAGTAAAAGTTAAACTTCATCTTGCGTTTAACCTTCATGCAAAGTTATACATTGCATACTGTGAAAATTATAGTGTTCCAATAATCGGGTATTTAGGGAGCAGTAACCTTACCTTCTCAGGACTTTCAAAACAAGGTGAATTGAATACAGATATTACCGATTCGACTGCGGCAAAACAACTTGAAGAATGGTTTCAGGAGCGATGGGATGATCATTGGAGTATTGATATAACACTTGAGCTTGCCGACATAATCAATCAAAGTTGGGCATCGGAAACGCTTCAGAAGCCGTATTATGTTTATATGAAAATGGTTTATCATTTGTCGCAGGAAGCCCGTTATGGCATTGCCGAATTTCCAGTGCCAAAGGTTTTTAAAAATATTCTGTTA
>NZ_BDHF01000163.1:0-2173 GCF_054786115.1 Treponema sp. R80B11-R83G3
CCACTCAATATTCACCATGAACCTCTATAATACATATTAATAAATATGTACAAAATTGTCAATATATTTTATTCCTAAAGTGACATAAAAAGGCACAGAACAGGTAGTTGTTATGTCTATTTTTTCAGTCTTTATTTATAGAAATTATTGTTTATTTTGACGTATATCTGACTTAATTTCATCAATTGTTTTGATTAAATTTTTTTCAATAATATTATCTATTGTATTTAACATGACATCATTATAGAAAAATTCTCTCTTATTTACGAAAAAATAAAAAACAGGAACATCGACAGAAAAAGCAAGTTTTTCCAATAAATCGGCAGAAATAAAATTTAACCCTCTTTCAATAGAACTCAAATGTTTGACAGATATTTCTACTTTTTCAGATAGCTGTTCCTGAGATAAACGCTTTGCTTTTCGATAAAATTTCAGGTTTTCCCCGAAAATTTTCTTTATATCCATAATGTCAATTTTAGATACAAATGTATGGTAGAAAACAAAGTTAAATGTGCAGAATTTGGTATGTTTTTTCAAAAATACACGTAAAACGTTAAATATTTCTTGATAAATAAACGTATATGGTGTATAAATAAGTAAAATATAGACCTTTGGGGTTTATTAGAAAATTTTGGAGGTTTAAAATGAAGAAAATTATTTTTATCTTACTTTTTCTTATGTCGGCATTTATTTATGCCCGAGAAGTACCTGCTAATAACCAAGGCATAGCCAATGCTTCACCTGGTGATCATATATTTAGGTCAAACGGTGAAAAAGTTGTTTTAACTCAAGTAGATATTGATTATGCTCGACAAAAATTAGGATTAACTGCAACGCAGAATTCTAATGGGGCAAGTACCGATTCTAATTCTACTGGAATAATAATAGTTATTTTACTTGTTGTTGTAGGAATAATTGTTGTTATTGGAGTTTGTGTTTCAAATATAATAAAAACAGTTGCAAAAAGTTCGGGGATGGATGAAGCATCTGCAAAGAAAATTGGAGCAAGCGCCGGAGTATTGGCAGGAACAGCGGCGGCTATAGCGGCTGCCGTATTACTTGGTAAAGGTGGAGGAATTAAACGTAACCCAAATGATATTACAATAACTCATAAACGAGGATGAGAAACTAGAAGGAGTTTATTATGTTAAGAAGAAATTTTATTAAAATCTTAAGTGTGACACTTGGACTGGTAATTGTTACAATGTTTTTTTCTTGTATGTCCACAGAAGAACGCGAAAAAATTAATCAATGGGAATTGGAAGGGAGAAACAAAAAAACAGGACTTTTTGATGAACCATATTCTGGGAAAAGTTTTCAAGAAAAAAAAGATATGGAAGAATTTATGACTACTGTTGATTATCAAAGAGCTTTTGAAAATTACCAAAGATTTTTGATTGCATATAATGAAAATCAACGAAAGATTGATGAACAAAACCGAATAATTGATGCTGAAAATATTGCAATTGATAGAAGAAATGCAGAAATAAACCGTAGAAATGCAGAAATTGACAGATCAATTACCGCATTTAAAAATTCAGCTCAAAGAGATTTTGAAAATTGGCAAATGACGCAACTTCGAAGATTTAATCTATATCCAGACCCTAATAAGGCACTTCTTAATTCTGGGAGCAGTGGTAGCGTTCATTTCGAAATGCAACCTATTAATAGAATGGGGTTAGTAACAGATGGGTTTATTGCAACTGGAAGGATAACAATCAATGAGCAAATTGTCTTTAATGATACACTTCGTATTCTTCCAACTAGTCCTTTTCCTGCAAAGCAACGAACTGAAACGCATGTAAGCAGAGTTCAAAATACAATGTTATATAATCCAAATACTACATATTGAATAAAATAGTAATATTTAAAATGTTATATATAATTGTTCACCTTGCATACCAATTGGTTTTGGTTAACGGAGGTATCCTATTTTAACGGGGCTGTCCAATAAGTTTGAATTTTACCACGAACCACACGAACCAACACGAACAACAACAAGATTTGGACTAAAAAAGTTCGTGTTTTTCGTGTGGTTCGTGGTAGAAATCTTTCTTATTGGACAGCCCCTATCAATTATTTAATTCCCTTCGTCGCTTTTCCCCAATCGCAAATTTCATTTCCATTCCACGAAAAATATTTTCCCGTTAGTGTATGAACGGGATTGGTCTCT
>NZ_BDHF01000164.1:0-2155 GCF_054786115.1 Treponema sp. R80B11-R83G3
CTGTAAAGATGTAAATACTCTATATTAACAAACAGACAAAAAGAGTATAAAATAAAGCAAAGGAAGTACCCATGAAACAGTATACCCAAATGAATGTGGCTGAATTATCAGCGCTTAAAAAAGAACTTGATGAGGCTTTTTTAAAACATAAGGAAAAAGGCAAAAAACTCAACATGACACGAGGAGTTCCCTCCAACGAGCAGTTGTCACTTTGCAATGATTTACTAACCTGCCTTTCAACGTATGATTACAAAGCCGAAAACGGAGCCGACTGCCGTAATTACGGCGGAATTGACGGCATCCCCGAAATGAAAAAAATATTTGCTGACCTTCTGGAACTTACGCCGGAAGAAGTTATTGTTGGCGGCAACTCTTCGCTTGCCCTGATGTTTGACAATGTGGCGGTTAATATGTCACACGGCGTAAGGGACGGGCAGCCTTGGAAGAGTCAAGGGCAGGTAAAATTTTTGTGTCCCGTTCCCGGTTACGACCGCCATTTTACAATATGCAAATATTTCCATATCGATATGATACCTGTCGCGATGGGGAATGACGGCCCCGATATGGACGCAGTCGAAAAGGCAGTTAGTTCCGACCCTTTGATTAAAGGTATATGGTGCGTACCCAAGTACTCAAACCCTACCGGCATAGTCTATTCTACCGAGACGGTAAAACGCTTCGCGAATCTAAAACCAGCAGCCGATGATTTCCGTATTTACTGGGACAACGCCTATGGTTTTCATGATCTTGGAAACGCGAAGAGGATAATCCCGAATATTATCCGTCTGTGTGAAGAAGCAGGAAATCCGAATATGCCGCTTGTGTTCGCCTCTTTTTCAAAAGTCAGTTTTGCCGGCGCGTCCGTAACCTGTATGGCTTCCTCAAAATCCAACTGCGACTATATCCGCCAGCGGCTAATCGCGCAGACAATCGGGCCGGATAAATTGAACCAACTGCGCCACTCCCGTTTCTTCAAAGACTCCCGCGGCGTAATGGCGCACATGGAAAAACACGCCGCAATTCTAAAACCAAAGTTCAATCTTGTTAAAGAAACCCTGCGCCGCGAATTAGGCGGCCTCGGTATCGCCGAATGGACTGAACCTGAAGGCGGCTATTTTGTCAGCTTCGACGCGCTTAATGGCTGCGCGAAAAGAATTGTATCTCTCTGCGCGGAAGCCGGCGTTGCCCTTACCCCCGCTGGCGCGACATTCCCCAACGGCAACGATCCTCAGGACAGAAACATCCGCATCGCCCCGACTTGCCCTCCGCTTGAGGAACTTGGGCAGGCGCTGGAAATATTCTGTACCGCAGTTAAACTTGCGGCTGTGGAAAAGATAGTGGGTAGTATGTAGTGGTTAGTAGATAGCAATGAAAGAAGAATGTTTTTAGGAAAGTTACTCCGTTAATTCGCCGTCTTTAGTTCCGTACTGTTAAACTAAAACCGCTTCTTTGGCGGGGGTTTTAGGGTGCGCTGCTTTATACTCGGCGAGTTCCCTGGAAATTTCTGCTTTGTCTTCTTCTGTCAATTTTCTGCTTTCCAAAACGATTTCTCCGTTTTCAAGTCCGTTCAAAAGCCAATCCATTTTTTCTTGCGTATCTATCGCATACATAATTACTCCTCCGTTTCAGGAAAATATTTTCTCAGTAAGACATTCGCATCTTTTTCAAAGATTGCCATTCTATCTTTACTTATGATTCGGTGATTTTGTCTATTTCAAAAACCAGTTCCATGTTTTTATTGTATCATGAGCAAGTAAAACAGGCAATTTACGCTATAAAAAGCGGTGTCAAACAGTACGTATTCTCTACACGATGTATGCCCAAGAATTTATTCAGTACAGTCAGGGCAGGCTGCGCATGGCAAAAACTCTGGGAGAACCCGACTCCGAGCCTTTCCGGCGACTAAATAGCGGTGGGTAGAAAGCTTTATCTAGGGTTTGTCGCCGGACTTTTATTCTCTGAATTTTCTTTGTTTTATTCCAAAGTCTCTACGTCGGGGAACCCACAGAAGATGTTTTTGCCATGCGCAGTGTCCTGCCCACGCTGAACTTGCCGTTTTAGACCAAAGCATATAAGGTGGTATACAAAAGCCCAGGAGGGAAACATGGGCAAAAGAAAAAGTTATACTGCCGAAGAAAAAGTAAAGATTCTCAGA
>NZ_BDHF01000165.1:0-2140 GCF_054786115.1 Treponema sp. R80B11-R83G3
TCCCCGCAGTCATTATTCCAAGGCGTGTTGTCGTCCCCTGAATTGAACGGGCAAACGCTTCTATCCCTTCTTTGTCTTTTAAATCAATTTGTTCAAATTGATCCGCCTGAGATACGCATGGCGCGGAAGAACTGCCGTCCAGAGCGATGGCGTAGAATCCCAGTTCTTTAGCGATACTGATAACCGGCCCCTGCATAACTCCCGCGCCAAGGATAATTAATTTCTCTTTCATAATTTATCTCCTAAATCATATAACCACAAAATTTTCTACCACGAACCACATGAATAAAGAGCGAACGAAGAAGAATAAGCGAGAGATACATGGATCGACGTAAGACGAGAGCGGGTGTTTAGGTGTTGTTGTCCGAAAGCTTGTTGTTGTTCGTGTTGGTTCGTGTGGTTCGTGGTAGAATTCTTTTTTTTAGATTTTTTTTGTGCGTAAACTTCAAAAGTGTCGCCCAGACCAAAAATTTTACTGACCGCCCAAAAAATCCAATACAGCGGACTTTTTTTGCTTTTTGCGAATTTTCCAAAAAGCGGGAAACGTTCCGGGTGGAAGCCGGTTATTACTATTTTTTTTACTTTAAAGCCCGCGAGGACAAGCGCTTTCTTGCACATTTTGGGCGCCCAGATTGTAAAGTGATCGGCGGGGCTGTTTTCTAAAAATTTGCGAAGTGATTTGCGACCGCTTACGCCTGAATACGAAGGAGTTGAAAACGCGAGAATGCCGCCGGGTTTTAAAAGTTTTTTTATTTCGGCTAATACGGTAAGGCAGTCTGTGAAATGTTCGATAACGTACCATAAGGTGATAATATCGTAGAGCGGGGAGTGGGGAGTGGGGAGTGGGGAAGTCGGGGAGTTGGGAAAGAGCGGTTTTTAATTCATCAGAAAGAATAAAAGCATCAGGAGGGAAAAGGGAAGCGGGTAGTGAGTAGTTGGTAGCGGGTAGTGAAAAGTAAGTTGATGATAAAAACGCTTTTGTTTCCGCGTCTGCGGGATCAAGCCTGATGAGGATTGAGCGGGCGGCGGTTTCGGCGGCTTGTATGGCGGTTTCTCTTGTCTCGGCGCTAGCGATGATGTTGCCGCATTTTGTTACGTTGTTTTCCGGGAAGGAAACTTTACTGCCTTCCGTGATTCGCAGGAAAAAGTCATTAACGTGGTTTACAGTTTTGGCTTTTTCTATGCCTGCGATTTGTTTGACGGTTCCCGGGATTGAGATAAACGCTCTTTCGGCGCACGTCCATTTTTTAATCGGGACAAGTCCTTGCGGCTCGTGTCCCATTGCAGAAAGGATAGCGCCTTTAATTGGCAGAGCGCCTGATGAATAGGGGTATGTCCACCCTGACATATATCCGCCTGAAAGACGCGCCGCGATTTCTCCAATCATAGGCCCTTTAGCTGTCAGTTTGATGTCGCCCTTTGCGGCTCCTATGTTTTCTTTTCCGGCAAGCCCAAGTGCGTGAATTCCGGCGCGGAAAGTGTCAAGAATCGCGGTTTGTTTTTCTTCTTCTATAATAGTGGGCATTGTATGCCCCATTTCGATAAAATACGGCGGGAAGAAAATATGCCTGTCCGCAAGACCGCAAATGGTGATTTCCCCATGATAGACAATCGCGTCTACGGAAAACTCAGGGCCTTCCATATAATCTTCTACAATCGCGCGGCCTGATCGTGAAAAGCCGATTGCCGTTTTTGCCGCTTCGTTTAATTCTTCCGCGCTGTCAACTCGTCTGCAACCCCTGCTTCCCATGTTGTCTACGGGTTTGATTACTAGGGGATAGTGAGCAGTGAGCAGTGAGCAGTGAGCAGTGAGTAGTGGGGCGGCGTTGCCGCCTTGGGGAGTTAGCGGCAAGTCGGCTGCGGTGATGGTGATGAAATCGGGGGAGGGGAGATTGGCTTTTTTGAAACATTCGCGCATTCTTGATTTATCGGACGCGTTAAGAGCGGATTCGTAGGGGATGCCGGGTAATCCTAATTTTTCCGCTACCCATGCGACATTGGCTGAAAAATCAGTCCCCGCAGTCATTATTCCAAGGCGTGTTGTCGTCCCCTGAATTGAACGGGCAAACGCTTCTATCCCTTCTTTGTCTTTTAAATCAATTTGTTCAAATTGATCCGCCTGAGATACGCATGGCGCGGA
>NZ_BDHF01000166.1:0-2137 GCF_054786115.1 Treponema sp. R80B11-R83G3
TGGATGGGAGTTGAAGTGCGTCCGAACTTGTCAAACGCGATGTTAAACCATTTATAAATATCGCTATGGATCGCGTGATAACGGTCGCACAACTCTTTAGGGCTTATGCCCTCTTCAGCCGCTTTGTTTTCCGTGGCGGTTCCGTACTCGTCAGTACCGCAGACGTACAAGGTTTCATAACCGCGAAGCCTGCAAAAACGCGCAAAAGCGTCGGCGGAAAGAACTTGAATAAGGTTGCCAAGATGAGGTTCGTTATTGACATAAGGCAGCGCCGATGTAATTAATCTTCTTTTCATACTGGTTATGATAACCAAAAAAATGAGGTAATTCAATACTATGGCGGTTCAATTAGTGGGAAAACTTCAAGCTAAACTCATTCGTCCACGCTTCACCGCTTTTAAGGGAAATTGAAAACACCGGCAGTATTATTGTCGCCTGATAAAGATCGTTGTTTAAAACAGGGGTAAGAAATCCCGAAAAGGGCCTTATGGAGCCAAATAAAATCTGCACTTCATTTTTTACATCAAGGATTTTTAAATTGCCCGCGTCAAATTTACCGTCTAAATGAATATCCTTTCCGTTATTGTCAACGGCGTAAAAACGGACATAATCGTCCGTGACATTCGCGAATGAAAAATAAATTATAGGGCTAAATTTAAATTTTTGAATATCTTTCCCGGTATTTATTAAATTATATGAAACTGTAATAACGCTTTTTTTTATAAAATAACATTTATTTATCTCTATGTCTCCAAACGGCATATCATCGCCTAAGGCGGGAAGCTTAAAGCATGACTTTCCTTTTTTATCCTGCGCTACTGATTCATACTGCTCAATAAAACAAAGCCTTGATTTTTCCGTAATAATGTCTTCAGGCTTATCCATCTTTTTCTCAAACGGGAGCAGAACATCGGCAAAAGCGGCGCGTCTGCCGTAATCGTTTGAACCGCAGTCAAGATAATTCCATTCCTTAGGCAGATAATCAAGCTCAAAGATACATGCTCCCCTTGGCTGAATGTAACAGTTAATTAACGTATCTTGAAAAATAAATTCTTTTACGCCGTCAAAATCAAAATCATACTGTATTAACGACGGAATAAATTTTCCGTTTTCACGGGTCATCATTTCAGCGCGTAAGAGCGAGCTGTAAGCCGCCTTGCGAAGCTCGCCCCTGATATGCCCGCCGCCGGGTGAAAAAAGGCTTGAGTCCTGCGCCTGCCAAAGTTCTTCCCTTGCGTTTAATTTGCGGGATCTATCCCCCTTTAATTGATTTATTAATACATTGGTAAAAATCATTTTGGAATATATGCCGCCAGATTCATCATGTTCAATAAGAAACTTTCGCGGCGAATAATTATCCCCTGCGGCGGATGAGTTTGGGAAACTTTCCTTTTTATATGTTTTATGGCCTCTTAAAAATTTGGCAGGCAATGTAGTTTCTACAATATTTTCAGAAAGGGAAATTTCTTCAAAAAAACGGTTCCATGCCGTGTCGGGCGCTTCCTCGGCAGATGATGAAACTTTATCGGGAAATATGCTGATTATTTTTTCGGATTCGCAATTTCCGCATACTTCGTCAAATTTATTTTTTAAATCGACAAAAACTTGGGAAAAACTTTTATTCGCCAAATCATTTTCCAAGGATAAAGAGACGGGAAAAATTGTTAAAAGCCTGCCTTGATCTTCGCTGATGCACGGAGAAAAAAGCCCCTGTCCTTTTATCCCCGCCTGTACAAATTGTTCCTGTGAAAGAAAGGTGTAGATCATGTCGCTTGTTGAAAGCGCCGCAGAAAGATGCTGTTCCCACGCCATTTGCGGCAGCCAGCAGCCAATCGGGCGTTTCCCAAAATGCTTGCGGATATACGTCGTCATTAATTCAATCTGGCCAATTCTGTCCTGTAAGGGAATAAGCGGAAAACTCGGCTCGAAAAATCCGCCTCCTAAAAGCTCAGCCTGTTTTCGCGTAATCATGTCTTCTATCAACATAAGAAACTCTGGATGGGTGCGTTCAATCCAGTAAAGCAAAACGCCCGAATAATGCAAAACCGCTTGAATATTGGAATAACGGTAAAGATTGGAAACAAAGGGGCGCACTTTATTTTCATAAACATATTCAAATTCACTTTCCGCAGAACCG
>NZ_BDHF01000167.1:0-2098 GCF_054786115.1 Treponema sp. R80B11-R83G3
GTTACAAAGAGCAATAGGGAGTAATGGGGTACGAACTCTGGTAACGCTGGCGGGTATGGTTATGTTGGTAAGGTTTCTGCAATACTCAAAATCCCAGCTATCAATGCTGGTAAAGGTACTGCCGGAAAGGTCAAGGCTGACATATTTGGTATCGTTTTCTCTTAGCACATAGTATATGGAGCTTTCGTAGTAATAGTCGCTGAGATCGCTGATGTTCAGTTTGATGATGTATGGTGTTGTTTGAGTGTTGTCAGGTTGGTCTTCTAACCATGCTCTAAAGTCTTCAATAGTTGTAAAGATAGGAGCGATTGATATTGATAATTGTTTTGTGTCGCTTCCTGTTGCGTTAGTTGCTTTAACGGTGAAAGTAGATTTTCCCTCTGTGGACGGCGTTCCTGAAATTATTCCTGTTTCCGCAAGGCTCAATCCTAGTGGTAATGTTCCGCTTTCAACGCTCCATGTAATGGGCGTGTCCCCTGTTGCCGTTAATGTTTGGTTGTAATGCATTCCCACCGTTACTCCCGACAATGACTCAGTAGTAATTGTTGGCGGTGTAATTTTAATTTTGTCTGGTTCGTCTTCGCAAGCGATAAATGCAAATATGATGGCGATAATGATTGCCATTCCGATAAATTGGTTTTTGTTTTTCACAGAATACTCCTTAAAACTGATTTATGTATAAAAAAGCCATTCCTAAAAGCGAAAGGCGTTTTTTCATACGGAACTATCCGCTTTATTAGATTATTCATATTCATTGTCTTTTAGTCAAGTAAATTTGAGCAACAATTAGGCAATTTGTCGATTATAGGTTAAGATTTATATTGTCTATGAGGCAAGTTTTGAAGAATTTGAGGGAGTTACTGGCTTATAATATGAAGGAAAACCGCAATAGGCTTGGGCTTTCTCAGTCTCGGCTTGCAGAGCGGGCTAACCTGTCCACCCAATATATTGCCATGATTGAACTGGCGCGTAAATTCCCTTCTCCTGAAATGCTTGAACAGATAGCTTCTGCCCTTGAAATTGACCCGCCCGAACTGTTTTCTATCCAGATTGCGGAAGCGCGAATTAGAAAATTCAAGAAGACTGTATTGACTGATATTGAAAAAGCCGTTTCTGTTGCGGTAATGCAAGTAATTGAGCGTAATCTTAAAGAACTGGAATCTCCCGATGATTGCGAATTGGAAGGTGATTGACACCATTTTTTCCATTACCGCTAGAAGATTTATGCCCAATAAAATTTACACAATTTTTAAGATAGGCCTAAAATTTTAAATCTTAAATCCAAAGATAAATTGCCACTTGATGAACGCTTTGCTGAAACTATCCAAAATAGCTAATGGCGCAAATATCAAATTTGTATTCTCCCCTCTTCTTCGTGTTCTTCTCTTCCTTCCTGTGAACTCTTCTCGCTAATTTTAAGCGTCAAGTTTTTTTGGCGCTTTAATTCCCTGCGTCTTAAATGCCGATTCGTACAAATCTATGTATTTTTTCGCCGAAAGCTCCCATGAGAAATCCTGCTTCATGGCGCGTTCTTGCATTTTTTTGATTTCTTTTTTTCTGTTGTGCCATGTCCACACTGCCCAAGTTACAGTGTCGTAAATTGAAGAAGGGCTTAGGTAATCAAACATAAAGCCGGTGCCGGTGCCTGACTTTTCATCGAAATTTTCTACGGTATCCGCAAGGCCGCCTGTTCTGCGGACGATTGGCAGTGTTCCATAAATAAGCGAATACATCTGGTTCAGGCCGCATGGCTCGTAACGGCTTGGCATTAGGAAAAAGTCGGAACCTGCTTCTATAAGATGGCTTATTTTTTCGCTGTAGCCGATTTTTGCCTTGAAGTTTGATAATCGCGAAGCAAGACCTGAAATTTCGTTTTCGCACCAGTATTCGCCGGAACCTAGCAGTACCATTTGCAAGTCCAAGTCGCGGCAAATTGACCATGCAGAACCGTAAGTGGGACCGAAAAGTTCTCCTACTCCCTTTTGATCAGTCAGGCGCGTAACCATTCCGATAACGGGAACATTTGGGTCGGGGGGCAGATTAAATTCCCTTTGCAGGGCTTCTTTTGCTTTTGCTTTGCCAGCCATATCTTTTATCG
>NZ_BDHF01000168.1:0-2096 GCF_054786115.1 Treponema sp. R80B11-R83G3
AAAGAAAATCATAAAAATCTGGGAAGATAATCCTTGGCATCATTTATATTTTCAACTTGATGCCGCCTTTCAATGCTTGTAATTCTCTAATCCGTTAAAATATAGAGAATTTTCATACGGATTCAGGATTTAATCCTAGAAGACTAAACCCAAAAAAGGCAAACCCAATAACCGTTAATTTTTTCATAAAACCCTCCAAAGTTTTATAGAATATAATTTATTCCTGCTTAATATTTGTAGGAAATATCTACAAAACTAATGCGAAACTTGCGCATACCAGCCTGTTAAGCGCCAGTTGAGTTTTCCCCAATTATTTTTTACAATCTTTCCGATGATACGCCTACAACTTGTGCCGTTTGCGTATCCAATGCCCTTAAACGCAATCTGCGCAGATTACCTTCCCCATCGACCCTGCCAGTTACGATTATATTTGCTCCGGCAAATTTCCCAATAGAAACGGCTGTTGCATCGTCAACTTCGCCGCTCAATTGAAAATTTTGTTCCCGTCTTAATCTGTCTAATTGACTTCTGTCAATTATTGTAAAACCGTCATTCACCCAAATATATTCAAGTTCACCTGCAATATAATCAGTTGTGCTTCTATCTTGGGCTGTTATATACACAATAGCAATCTTTGATCTTTGAGGAACATTTTTTAATGTTTGTTCAGCTGCTCTAGCCAATGCTCCTTCAACACCTGTTGCGACTGTGGTTCTGCTAACACCACCAAGTAATACAACTTTTCCAATGGCTTTATATTCATTTATGTTGTTCTGTCTAGTGGCATACCGTACAGGCTGAAACGTTATATCATAAACATCAATATTTCCATTATATTCTTTTTTTGCGACCTCCAATAATGCAGTATAAGCGGCATGATCAACATTACGTTTCCAAGATTTACTAGCACCTGGGTATGTTCCAGGCATAAATACAAACATTGTTTCAAAATTTGTTTGCACTGTTCCTAAAACTTCTGTATTGGATGATCCAGACAAAGGTCTGTATACATCATTGAGTGAAGCACAAGAACACAGAATCCCTAAAACCAACAAGCCTAAGATTTTAAACAAATTTTTCATAAAACCCTCCAAAGTTTTATTGAATATAATTTATTCCTGTCCAATATTTACAGGCAATATTAATTTAAATACATTTCGGAACTGGCGTTTAACATCCAACATATTCTCTATTTCCGTCATTTATCCCTTCTCATAAAAATAGTTTTCTTTTCTAATTCAGAACTTTTTTTCCCCGAAATCGGATAAACCGGCTGATGTTCAACCATAAACAAAACTTGAGTCAGCTTGTGAATATAGTTCACACTGTTAGTGTTCAGCTTTTTCACCCCCGATGAAAAATCATTGATTCGTCGTTCTGCTTTGTTCATACTTCCCCATTAATTGCGTTTTTTGGAATATAACGCTGACTTTCATAAAAATCTCTAAGAAATAATGTATATACTATAAGAGATTATGTCAATAACTAATTCAAAGAAATAATCAATACTTGCTAGGTAGAGTAAAGTTTTGTTATTATTCTATATAATGAAGAAATGCTCGGAAAAATTTGTTAATATATCCATAAATCAACGAATTGTTTTTCTTCGCCATAACTTAAAATTAACTCAAAAAGATTTTGCCAAAAAAGTTTGTATTTCTACTTCATTTCAAGCTTCCATAGAAACCGAACAAAAAAGAGTCCTAGACAGGCACATCAAGCTCATAGTTTCCGCTTTTGGTGTAAACGAAGCCTGGCTGCGAACCGGGGAAGGGGAAATGTTTGAAAAAGACATTACCCCCGACTACAAAATCACCGAAACCGTGGAAATTTTTAAACAATTAAACCCGTTTTTTCAGGATTTTATCCTTCAACAGCTACATAAATTACTGGAATATGAAAAAACATCGAAAAAAGAGGCAAAAAAACAGCATCCCCCGGATAAAAAAAGCAATTAATGCCTGTTTTTACATTACAAAATTGTTTTTTGTACACATTGAAGGTTTATAAAGGTGTAAAAACTCAACTGATCTCCTGTGTAACCTGACCGACTGCACAGAATAGTGGTAGGTATTATTCTTCTCCATTTTTAGCAG
>NZ_BDHF01000169.1:0-2026 GCF_054786115.1 Treponema sp. R80B11-R83G3
GTATGGAGGTCATTGTTTTTATTGAACAGCCTCCCACTGAAATATCGGCGATGCTCCCTTGTAACTTTTTTTTATCCGCTATAAGGCGCTGTTTTTTACCGCTGCCTTCAACAATTACAAGGCACATTGAACAGGCGATGGACGTCTGTCTTCTGCGGAAACGCCGCTGTGAAAGAAACCGTAATTGGTTGGAATGGGCAATCTGCATTGTAGGATGCCCTTGTCTGGTCGTGTAGCCCGTGACGCTGCTTTCAAATGAAAAACCTTTGTTGCTTTTATCAAAAAATAATACGTTTAGCTTTGTACCCTTTTGAAGTTTTATCTGGCTTCCAAGCACGGTTTTTGGCGTTTCTACTTCGATATTTTCGCCTTTTGTGGACATTATATTGACTTCAATTTTATCTTTGTTCGTGATAATGGTAAATTTTGTATCGTCTTTTATTTGGCGTGTGGAAGTTAAACCCTCCAACACGCTGTTTTCGATGATGTTTCTTGTTGAAAAAAGAACTCCAATTTTATGCTGTGTTTCGTTTTCACGGCCATGTGTCTGCTCTAAAACCTTGTAAGCGCGCCTGAAATGCCTGTCCAAGAGGGCAGGGGTTATTATGGATCTTTGCGGATCCGCTACCTGATCCGTTTTAAAAACAAAATCAAGCATTTTTGTCTGTTCATGATCGAGGCCAAGATCTCTCGCGATGCGGTGAAACGCGAAAATTGAAAAAACGCCCGTCCCGCCGGAAGTTTTTGCCGCAGGCGCGCCTGAACTTTTTTTGCCTTTGGCTCCGCCTCTTCTTGAATTGATAATTAAAAGCGCAGCTACAACGACGATGACGATGACAAATATAAATATAATATCCTTGGGGGATACTTTTGATTTTGAGCCAAAGTTAAAATCTCCCGCTGATACTAGCGGATAAAGTATTAAGATATTGCCTATCATTTTTCACCCTGCGTCTGTGCCGTTTCCCGGCAGTTGTCTAAAATAGCTAAATATAATTCCTTTAATTTTGGGGACGCTTCATATTCAGTCAAATCTCCAATAATGATTGTATCATGTTTTTCGTAAGCTTCCAACAGTTGCGTTAAAATATTTTTAAAATCAATAAAACCATGGGCTATTTTTTTTGCCTTTTCCATTTGTAATAAATAACCTTGAATATTTAGCTGGTAAAAAATCCGTATTATTTTTTCCGTTATAGAAGAAAAAATTTCTAATGTTTTAGCCGCGAGAAGATCTTTTCCGGTTTGAATATTCAATGGAAGCTCTATAAGTTTTTCGCAAATTTCATTTATAATCGGTCTCAGTTAAGAGGTTATCTGGAAATTGACGAAAAAACCCTTGACGCGGCTTTGGAGACGAAAATACCCGCGATTAAAGAGCTTTTCGCAAGCAACACTTCTGGCGAGGTAATCGCGGATACGGGCATCGCGTTTAACGTAGACGCTCTTGTAAAGCCGTTTGTAGAAACGGGCGGCATCATTTCCCTGAAAAATAGCACGCTTGATTCGCGCATAAATCAGGATGAAAAACGCATTGCCAATCTGGACCGCCAGTTGGCCGCGAAAGAACAGGATCTGCGAATGCAATACGCGAGAATGGAATCCGCTTATGGGCGGATGGAACAAATGTCAAAGTCGCTTGACAATTTTAGCCAGCAAAACCGGGGCGGCAAATAATGACAATAAAAATTAACGGCAAGCCGCTGGACTACACGCTTACCAATGAAAAAACATTAATAGAAATTGTCGCCGGTCTTGAACAATGGCTTTCCAATTCAGGACACCGTATGAGCGAAATGTTAATTGACGGACAGGATCTCAACGCTTCCATGGTGGAGGAAATTTTTAAAAAAGACATTAAAACGGTAAAATGTATTGAAGTTCGCACTAATTCAATCGCGGAATTAACCACTGCCTGCATAATAAACTTAAATCGGGATATTGACGAATACGAAAAACTTAATTTTAATGAAAAAACAAAATTCTTTGACAACTGGAAAGAAAGCAGCGAGGCCCAGTATATATC
>NZ_BDHF01000170.1:0-1991 GCF_054786115.1 Treponema sp. R80B11-R83G3
TTTCAAGGATTAATCTTTGAATTTTAATCATTTTCGGTGTAAAAACATGGGAAAATGGGGTAAATTTAAGAAATGACCTCTAAAATGGGTCAAAATGACACAATTTAGGGCGTTTTATTCAGTTTCCTCTACATCTTCGGTTTCTTTGAAAGTGGCTTTTTCCTTAAATGTTTCGTCAATGATTTTGTGTTTTCCGCCTATCAGTTTTGGTTTGATGTTTTCAATTACGAACTTGCCTTCTTTCTTGCCGTTGATTAAGCCTTTAACATCACGTAATGCTTCTTTTTTGGTTTCCACTTCTTCGCCGTTTTCTGTTCTTCTTATGTTGTGTTTGAAGAAGGGCGACAGTTCACGATAGAGTGTTTCCGCTCCGTCTATTCTTCTGCGTGCGGCTTCTTGAACGGCTTTGTAGAATTCGCCTGCGTCCGTGAATGTGATGTCGGCGGCTTCGACTACCATGTTCCTGATGAATTCGCGTAACTGGCTGCAAGCGTCAAATATCGTGCGGAGTGTTACAAAGTATTCAAAGCTTTCTTGAAATTGTCCTATTGACAGATAACGTGGCAGGAACTCTTGATTTTCGGAGGCAAATAAAAACGCCCTTTCAATGAAGCCTTGCCTTTTTATGCCTACGCCGTTGAGCCTCGCTCTGTCGAGCGGTCGCAAATTGGCGGCGGCTTCTTTCAGTATTTCCTTTACGAGTCCGAAAGAGTCCAATATTTGAATGATTTCATCTTCCGTGAGCAATGGATTGTTGGGCTGCGTCCTTATATTCGCACCTCTGGCTCCAGTCTCGGGCAAAGCCCGGCTGGAGCCGATTTTATTCTTCGTGGGAGGCAATTGCGTTAGGGCTTTGATTGCTTTTAATGCGGAAGTGGCGTCTGCATTTTTCGCTCTTTTGGCGGAAGTCTCGGGCGAAGCCCGGCTTCCGCCACGTTTTGTGGTAGTGGTAGATTTCTTTGCTTTTGCAGTGGGTTTCTTTGTTGCTGTTTTTTTACTAGCCGCTTTAGCGGCAGGTTTCTTGGTACTCATGGTTTTAATCTCCTTTACAATTCGTTACTCGCTCATACGAGCAAGTTATTTTATACGCTACATCTAGCGTTGTTTACTCATCAAGCGACACTACCAAAAAGTGGTGTCAGTTACCACTGCATTACCACGACCACTCCGTTCGCTACGGATCGGGCATTTCGCCCTGATACTTGAGCCTGTTAAACTAGGGACGGACAAGCCGGAAGCCAGTGATGAGGTTCCGGTCGAACGGGTAGTCGTCCCACCGAAACGCCGAACGCAGGTTCTCGCCGAGGTCGTGCCAGCTCCCGCCGCGACACACGCGGAGAGGCCCCGAGGACGCGCCCGATGGATCATTAGTTGGACTACTCGAATAATAACTTGAGCTATACCAGTCCCAGCACCACTCCTGCACGTTCCCATGCATATCGTACAGGCCCCATGCATTTGCCGCAAAACTTCCTACAGGCGTCGTCTTTTCTCTGTATATTCCTGCCGCATTGCCATTATACGGATCATTACCGTTATAATTCGCCTGATCTGTAGTTATGTTGTCTCCCGTATTAAACGGCGTTATCGTCCCCGCCCGACACGCATACTCCCATTCCGCCTCAGTCGGCAGGCGGTAACCGTTTTTGTTCCTGTCCATTACCGCAACATCCCATGTCGAGTTACTAATAGTGGTGGGTATGGCTCCCCAGTTTGCAGGATCGGTACTGCCGCCAATGCTGTAAACAGGGTTTAATCCTTCCATCACGCTTAATTTGTTGCAGAATACTATCGCGTCATACCAGTTTACATTGTAAATCGGATAATTATTCCCTTTACCATAAGTATCATTGGTTCGATCTTCCCCTGCCCCCATCACCGCCTGATACTGCTTCTGCGTCACTTGATATTTGCTCATCTTAAATCCGCCCAACGTCACCGAATGTTGCGTTTCCTCGTCATATCTGTTCGGTTCGGTATCGGGACTGCCC
>NZ_BDHF01000171.1:0-1956 GCF_054786115.1 Treponema sp. R80B11-R83G3
GTATTATAGAAGTAATGAAAAGTTATTTAATGAAAAAATCGATCATTTTGCCTCTATTTTCTGCGGTTTTCACGCTTTTTTCCTGTACCGCCAAGATTGACGGCAATATTACGGCAACAGGTTCGGCTGTTATGACCGTCAGCATGTCTTTGGGGCAAAGGGTGACCGCGTTAATTCGATCCATTGCCGCCGCAGGAGGGCAGGAACTTTCACAGATACTGGACGGTCAGTCTATAGCGCGGTCAATGTCAAAAGCGCAGGGAATTGATTCCGTAACATTAAAAAATACTTCTCCGTCCGCAGTAGACGGACAGGCGCGAGTTTCACAGATAAATACTTTCCTTGCCTCGGCGGACAAGAAGGGTATCATCACTTTTGAACAGGGGCGTTCCGGCGGCAGATGCGTATTTTCCATTAACATGGAAAACGGCTCCGCGATGCTTGATTATCTTTCTTCGGATATTAGCGATTACCTGAACGCTCTAATGGCTCCCATTGCCACAGGCGAAAAAATGAGCAAGACTGAGTATCTGGAAGTAGTCGCTTCCTTTTACAATAAATCAATAAGTGATGAAATAGCCGCTTCAAGAATTCGCGTCTCCGTTGATTTTCCCGGCGCTGTAACAAGCGCAAAGGGGGGAACTTTTTCCGGCAAAAGAGCGGTTTTTGACATTCCATTATTAGATTTGCTGGTCTTGGAGATTCCGCTATCTTATGAAGTAAACTGGAAGAATTAATTCTAAAGATTTCTCACAAAGATCACAAAGAAACAAAGAACACGAAGGGGGAAAGGGGGTTTTTGTTCGTTATCTTATCGTGAAGCTCACGCATAGCCTTCGGACATAAACCCTTGATTCCTCTTTGTGATCTTGGTACCTTTGTGATCTTCGTGTGAGGTTTTTCGGTATCTTTCGTTATCTTTTAGCCTTTTTTTCCCACTCGGACTCTATACGGGCTCGCTCTTCTTTGGTTAAGTTGGCTGTTTTAGTAGGGGCGCTTCTATGTGTGGCGGCCGGATTTTTTAGATTAGGCGGCGGGAGTTTGTCGCAGATTTCCTGCAATTTAAACGCCACCGAATTATATTTTCCAGCCATGGAAAAATCTTCCGCGTTCTGCATCGCAAGGTTTTTATACTCTTTAATCATCCTTGTGAGCTCGTCCCTGTCTTTACAATTTTTGTATTTGTTTACCTCAAAATCTACATCTATTATCATTTTTTCACCCTTATATTGTAAATATATAAATCTAAAATTTATAATATACCATATAAAACACAAATGTCAATATATTTGAAATGGGGATATTTAAAATTATGGCTTATTTATCTTTTCAAGCTGGTTTTTTCTGAGCATTTTATTGAGGATACGGTAGAGGTCATTGCGGTCATCGGGGGGAGCGAAAGAATATCACGGAGTTTTTTAACGCTTCTTGAATCTATAGTTGACAAGTCAGTTTCAGGATTTTTTTCCTTATCATGTTCCATAAACAGTTTATAGACTGGAATTCCAAGGGTGTTGGCCAAAGCCTGCAAACGGTCGGCGGGGGGCAACATCCCCTCTCTTTCATAATGGCTAATCATCGTTCTGCTTATGCCGCTTGCCATGGCTAAATCGTACTGGGAATTTCCCTGTTTTTTACGGTAATAAGCCACATTTTCCGCAAACACCCGCGCGATGTTTTTTTCATTCATTAAATACATAATAAATTGATGATTATAAATGACCGAAATTTGGTCTAATATTTTTTTTGATTTATTTGCTTTATGTAAGGAATATTGAAAAATACAGGCTGTTTATCCGTAAAATAGGCATTTTTAAAAATCTTTATCATTTTTATTCTATTTTTGTTGACAAAATGCTCAGAAAAAACCAGCTTGAAAAGATAAATAAGCCATAATTTTAAATATCCCCATTTCAAATATATTGACATTTGTGTTTTATATGGTATATTATAAAT
>NZ_BDHF01000172.1:0-1989 GCF_054786115.1 Treponema sp. R80B11-R83G3
ATTTTAACAAATGAAAGTGCCTTTTTATGACGCTACCCGGGAATACAATCTTTACAAAGTGGAATTTGACAAAGCAATTTCTGACGTTATTGCTTCCGGCGCGTTTATTCTTGGAAAACAGGTACAGGAATTTGAAGAAGCCGTATGCAAGCACGCTGGCGCGAAATACGCGGTCGGCGTAGCCAACGGAAGCGACGCGCTTTTAATTACCAGCGATATATTGGGTTATAAAAACGAAACTGAAGTTCTCACTCCTGTTTTTACTTTTTTCGCGTCCGCATCTTGCATAGCCCGTTTGAATGGGAAACCTACATTTTGTGATGTGGATGAAGATACTTTCTGCATGGACATGAATGACGCTGAAAACCATATTACAAAAAAAACAAAAGGGATACTTCCTGTTCATTTATTTTTACAAACAGCGGATATGAACGCCTGCATGGAACTTGCAAAAAAACATCAACTGACGGTACTAGAAGACGCCGCAGAGGCGTTTGGAATGAAGACGCTTTATAATGGTGAATACAAACACTCAGGTACGCTTGGCGATTTTGGTGTTTTTTCATTCTTTCCGACAAAGACTCTTGGCGGGTACGGCGATGGCGGCATGATAATTACAAATAATGAGGAACTTTATAAAAAAGCGAAAAGTTACAGAACTCACGGTTCGACCAAAAAATACCACCATGATTATATAGGTTACAATTCGCGCTTGGATACGTTACAGGCGGCGATTTTAAACGTAAAATTATCACACATAGAAGACGCTATTCAAAAAAGGGCGAATCATGCAGCGCATTACCGTGAAATGTTAAAAGACATTTCAGAAATTAAACTGCCTGCCGTTAAAGACGGCTGTAAAGAAGCATATTATGTTTTTTGCATAAAAGCGGAAAAACGTAACGCGTTAGAAGAGCATTTAAAATCAAAAAATATTGGAACGTCCGTATACTACCCTATCCCGCTTCACTTGCAAAAATGTTTTGAATACTTAGGTTATAAAAAAGGAGATTTTCCAATAGCGGAAAAGTTATGTGAAACTGTATTAGCGCTTCCTATGTTTCCTGAACTGACGGAAGATGAAGTAAGTTTTGTATGTGATAGCATTAAGGAATTCTATAAAAAATGAGCGATAAATCCTATTTTGTCCACGAATCAAGTTATGTGGACGAAGGCGCTGAGATTGGCGAATCTACAAAGATTTGGCATTTCTGCCACATAATGCCAGGCGCGAAAATAGGGAAAAAATGCTCAATCGGACAAAATGTAAATGTAGGTTCGCGCGCGATTATCGGAGACGGAGTAAAAATACAGAACAATGTTTCCGTATACGATGACGTAATTATCGAAGATGACGTATTTTGCGGCCCGTCCTGCGTGTTTACAAATGTAATAAACCCCCGCGCTTTTGTTGAGCGCAAACATGAGTATAAAAAGACCGTTGTTAAAAAAGGCGCGAGTATTGGCGCAAACGCTACGATTGTCTGCGGAGTGTCTATTGGCGAGTACGCGCTTATTGGCGCCGGTAGCGTGGTAACAAAAGATGTGCCGGCTTATTCACTCGCTTATGGGAACCCGGCTAGAGTACACGGAAAAGTAAATAAAAACGGAGAAAAAATATAATGCTAATAAGGAGACAAGTTACTCTTAACATAGTAACATAATCTGCAATACAATATGTCAATTCGATTATCTTCTTTTGCGTCAATTTACGGTAAACTTAAACACATTTTACCCCGTAAACAAAAAATCTTTTTAGTTATCTTGCTTTTAATGACAATTTTTCTTTCTTTTGTTGAAACAATAGGCATTTCGGCCATTATGCCGTTTATTACAGTCGCTTCAAATCCATCAGTGCTTGATGAAGGTAAATTTAAAATCATTTATGATTTTTTGAATTTTAAGCAAAAAACCGCGTTTATTATTACGTTTGGCGTCTCAATTATAATTTTTTATCTTTTCCGTGCCATATATAATATATTTTATAAC
>NZ_BDHF01000173.1:0-1941 GCF_054786115.1 Treponema sp. R80B11-R83G3
CCATAGTCGCGATTCGCGGAAAGACCGCCCTCACGCCGGGTATTTTATAAATATCAGCGGCTATTTCTTTCCAGTTTTTTCCGTCAGCCACAGGATACTGCACCGGCATATACTCGCTTTCCTCTTCATACTGCGATGACACTACTCTGATATGACCCAATTCATAAATCTGCACCGTTTTGTTTATGCTCTCGATCATTCCTTCTATCAAAGATGAATAAACAACAATAAAGAACACGGCTATTCCAACTGCGGACAGACAAAAGAGCGTGCGCCTCATGTTACGCCAAATATTCCGGTAAGCGATTGTGATCAGCATCGCGGTCCCGCCCTTTTTATAATTACTCATCATATATAAACTCCTTTTTCTAATTAGCAATTAACAATTAGCAATTAGCAATGTTATTGTCCGAAATCTTATCGTGAAGTACCGCACACAGATTGGTAACTTCGCTCATTGCTCATTCCTCATTGCTAATTGCTCATTGTTATTCAAACCGCAAACTTTCGGTAATTGGTTTCTTTAACGCCCTGCGCGTCGGGCAATACGCCACAAATGACGACAACAATGTCGCGACAACGCCTGAACCGATAATTATCGGTATATTCCACACGCTTCGGAAATTTGCAGTTGTGCGAAAACCGATTCCTCCGCTTAAGGTGTCCGACATCGCGCTAAAATCCAAACCGTATTTCACCATGGGATAATTAAAAACACAGCCAATAATTATTCCCAATACGGAACCGATAATTCCTATAAAACCGGCTTCCAGCATAAAGGTTAAAATCATTTGACCGTCAGTCATTCCCATCGCCCTCATCATGCCGATTTCTTTTGTGCGTTCCAGTATCGCGAGTAAAATTGTGTTGGAGATTCCAAGAAAGGAAAGAAGCAATAAAAGAAACGCCAGTACCTGCGGCGCTCCTGTTTGTATCTCCTCATAACCAAGATACTCGGCCATGTAGTCCTGCCATGTATGTACGGCGAGATCATTGGGCAGAGCCAGCCCCATACTGGCAAGCCCTTTGTTAAGCGCAATGGTTATTACTGCGGAGCTTTCGCTTTCGCCGGGAAGCCGCGAATCGGGTACACCTCTTTCCCTGATGATTAATTCCGTTACCGCGCCCTGGAGCATCATGCCCGTCTCGCTCTGCAAAATATCAAGCGGAATGTACGCCGTGTTGCCGTTTGGCAACGGGTCGGGAGAATTAATAACACCGGCTACAACCACTTCAAAAGCCTGATTAATATGATTTACAGCCCCTTGGAAACCGGCGCGAATCATCGCGTCCAAAACTTTTGCGAGCCGGTCTTCATCGTCTTCAACCAGAATATACGAACCCATAAATTCTTCCAAATTGTAAGCTGATTGCACCAGAGCTTTATCTTCTTCACGTAACGCTGGAAATAATTCCCCGTTCCATTTGTCAGCGCGGATAATTTCAGGAGCCGCTTTAATATCAATCACCGCGTTAATGCGGACGTTATTTCTTCCTGACACGGCAATCATCTCCCAATAACGGTCAAGGTCAGGTTTAGAAGCGTTCTTTTTTAACATCATGCGTTCATTGCCTTTAACCGCTCTGGTATCCACAGGATCGAATACGTTTTTAGATATAGGAGCCTCATCATAAAGAGAACGGATAAAATCAGCGTCTTGAATATTTTGCGCGGATAGGGAAATCAGCTCTTCAAGTTCTTTTCTGTAAGGGCGTGAAGGAATGCCTACTTTCAATTTTTCAGCCGCAATAGTTCCAAGCGCAATCTCAAAATTGCCGTTCTGCACATAACGGCCAAAATCCATATATGGCACATAACGCAAAACTTCCCGTTCAGCCTCAGGTTCTACCGCATAAAAAACAATCGGCGCGGAACCTGATGTAGAGGACAGCGTACCTGAGAAAGTATAACGTGGGGCGCTTACATAACCTTCTGCGGAA